>CAIQQJ010000029.1 GCA_903873905.1 uncultured Flavobacteriales bacterium | reverse complement strand
CTACTGTAAAAAAGTTCCTGCGAAAGTGAACATCATCGAATACAATCCAATTGATGATGGGGAATTCCAACAGACTTTGCCTGAACGATTAATTCGTTTTACAAATGTGTTGGAAGAAAAAGGAGTGATCGTAAATGTTCGCCGCTCAAGGGGAAAAGATATTGATGCGGCCTGCGGACAGTTGGCAAATAAGAATGATGCCATTACAAAAGAGAATGAGCAAGTTGTGTTGAAGAAGAAACCCTGAAGTTTTTTTAAAGATTAAACCCAATCTTTATTCCCGCACCTATAACAGGTTTCCAATATTTAGAATTCGAAAACGCCGCATCCATTCCTGTTTTCTCCACATAATCTTCATTGACGTGGCGAGAACCTATTGAAAGAAACCATTCCCAAAAATATCGGTCATATGGATCTGCACTTTGATGCCCGAATTGCAATTTCAGATCAGTATATTTTCTGTTGACACTATGTGGTTCATTAATCAAGCCTGTATTCACAAAATAATCCATTTTGTAAGAGCGATAACTTATATCCGGTGCGAAATAATATCCTGTAATTGCAGTTTCATATTTCGAAGGATACCAACGAATTTGAAAACGCCCCGAATAACCTGAATAAAATTTGGCACTATTTGCATCATTCATTCTTGAAATGAACCTACCTCCATTAGTAAACATTTCATAGAGATAATCGATATAAGTAATTCCCGCACCTCCTTCCACGCTGAAAGCATCGGAAAGTCGATATTCATAATACACGGAAAAATCCCCATGCGCAAAATTCACAAAATTGATTTTTAAAGCTTGTTGAACACTGTCGGAATGCATGCTGTGACCATAGTAGGGTGTAGCTGTTTTTCCATGCGGATTAAGAACAGAAACCTTAATGTTTGTTTTTTTCTTTGCCGTATCACCAGATGTATGCAAGACAACCTGCGCGGGAAGAAAATTGCCCGCAAAAAAGAAAAAGAGAGTTAATCGAAGAATCAATTTCATTGTTGAAACCGTAGCTTTGTAAAGTTACATATCTTACGTGCTATGAAGAGTTTTGTTCGTATTCTTTTTCTCTTTTTACTGTTTCCATCGGTAATTCCGGCACAAATCGAAGTTACTTGGGGTGTTCCCCAAAAACAGCCACGAAAATCTCCAATGGTCAGCATGCTCGGAGAAGATGGCTCCTTTGTATACATGCGGCGAGCGGAATATTCCCTGTTTGGAAACCGAAATCCAATTCTAGAACGTTACAAACTTTCCGATTTAAGTCTGGATTATTCAAAATCAGTTCCGATGAAGGGGCCGAATGACATTGACCTTTCATTCGAATCCATTTATTTCATGAATGGAAACTTGATTCTTTTCGCAAGCCATTATGATAGGGAAAAAGACATCAATATACTTTATGCCGAAATTCTCGATGAACATGCTACAACGAAAAAACAATTTGCAGAAGTTGCCAGAATCTCAGCTACTCAAAAAAGCAATCCGGGAAGTTTTTATACTGGAATGTCAAACGATTCTACACAAATTTTATTGGTTGTAAATCCTCCGTATGACAAATATGCCAATGAAACTTTCACGCTTCAATTGGTTGACAAGGATCTTAATACAAAATGGAAAAAAGAAATCATTCCTCCCTATAAGGATGAGTTTTTTGCACTAGATAATTTTATTGTTGCAGGAAATGGTGATGTTTATATGATCGCTACTGTATCGAAGGACAAATCGGTGATGTCACGACAGGAACGTCGCTTGGAGCCGACCTATTATCATACCGTGTTGATGTATGAACACGCGACAAATGATCTCAAAGAATACAAAGTAACGCTCGATCCAAAATTTATCAGTGATATAAAAATGACTATCAATGAAAAAGGTGATATCATTTGTGCGGGATTTTATTCCAATAAGAGTTCAAATTCAATCATTGGATCTTTTTATTTGAAAATAGATAAACAGAGTAAAGCAATCACGAATCAGGGAACAAAAGATTTTCCAATGGATTTTCTTTCTCAATTCATGAGTTCAAAAAAAGCCTCTAAAGGAAAAGAGCTTTACGATTATATTTTAAAACACCTTGTATTACGCGATGATGGCGGTGCTGTTCTTGTCGCCGAACAGTATTATGAAATTTTAGAACAGAGTTATGATCCCACCACGCATATGTACACATACAATTATTATTATTACTACAATGATATTATCGTGGTGAGCATTGATCCTTCAGGTGAAATTGCTTGGGCGAAAAAGATTCCCAAATACCAAATCAGTAGAAATGACGGCGGCTATTATTCCTCCTTCGCATTCGCAGTTTCTGGTGATAAAATGTATTTTATGTTTAACGATAATTCCAAGAACCTCAAATCACAAAACCAAGAGGTGCAGAAATACCGTTACATGAATAATCCAAAAAAATCAACTGCAATTCTAGTTACCATGGATAGCAATGGCAATCAGGACCGGCAGGCTATGTTCAATAATAGGGATTTGAAGATCATTCTCCGACCGAAATTATTCATGCAAATCAACGAACATCGCATGATTTTATATGGGGAAATGAGAAGTAATTTCAAGTTGGCGGATGTGAAAATGTAAGGGTTGGTGATTGGGTAATTAAGGGATTGGGTGATTAGGTGAACAAACAAAACACACTACCCTAATCCCTTAATCACTTAATTACCCAATCCCTTAATTCCTTATCCCCCTAATTACCCAATCACCCAATTACTTAATTACCTTTACATTCCAAATGTCAAGCATCGCCAATATAAAATCGCCAGTAGCAACCGAGATGGAAAACTTCGAACAGAAGTTCCGTGCTTCGATGAAGAGTTCGGTTCCACTGCTCGACAAAATCACGCAATATATTGTGCGCAGAAAAGGGAAACAGCTTCGGCCGATGTTTGTTTTTCTTTCCGCAAAATTGTGTGGTGAAATAAATGACGCCACTTACCGTGCTGCAGCTTTAATAGAATTACTCCATACCGCAACACTGGTTCATGATGATGTGGTGGATGATTCAAATATGCGTCGCGGATTTTTTTCCGTGAATGCATTATGGAAAAACAAGATTGCTGTCCTTGTGGGTGATTATTTATTGTCCAGCGGCCTTTTGCTTTCCATCAACAATGGCGATTTTCACTTGCTGAAAATTGTTTCTGAAGCGGTGCGTGAAATGAGTGAAGGTGAATTATTACAAATTGAAAAAGCGCGTCGATTGGATATTGCTGAGCCTGTTTATTTTGAAATCATCAGACAGAAAACCGCATCCCTGATTGCATCCTGTTGCATGAGTGGCGCGGCAAGTGTAACCACGGATGAAGAAGTCCAAAAGAAAATGCATCAGTTCGGGGAACTCACCGGAATCGCTTTTCAATTGAAAGATGATTTGTTTGACTATGGTTCCAAGAATGACATTGGCAAACCGACTGGTATAGATATCAAAGAAAAGAAAATGACTTTGCCTTTGATCTTTGCACTGAATAACGCAACCAAAGCCGATAAACGAAATATTATCAATCTCGTTAAACACCACAACGAAGAACCGGAAAAAGTTGCTGAAGTAATTGCATTCGTGCATGCATCGGGCGGAATTGATTATGCACGTGAACGCATGTATGAATACCGAAAAAAAGCACTTGACTTGCTTGCGGAATTTCCTGAAAGTCCAGCTCGAAAATCATTACATGACCTAGTGCTTTATACAACTGAACGAGAAAAATGAAAAAATATATTTTCTTATTTCTTAGTACGATTTTTTTCGGAACAACTTTTCTTTTCGCACAAACTCATTTTCAACGCTTGACTTATCCCGATGGAAAAGTAAAAGGTGAAGGAACTGTTGACAGTTTGGGAAATCTCATAGGTGATTGGACTTTTTTTCAGGAAAACGGGATGAAAAAATCCACTGGGAAATATGTGCAAGGAAAAGCAAATGGCTGTTGGTTTTTTTATTCTGAAGAAGGCAAACTGGATAGTTACGGTTATTACAAAAAAGATCATCTCGATAGTGTTTGGTATTTCTTTTTCCCAACAGGAGGAATTCAACGCGAGGTCCATTTCAAAAATGACACGCTCGATGGATTGTGGGTGGAATATTGGGGTGACACCATTCGTAAACAAGCAGGATATTTCAAACGCGGCGTGAAAGAAGGCCGCTGGTTGAAATGGTATGCCAATGGAAAATTGGAAGAGGCATCTGATTTCAAAAACAATATTGTGGATGGATCGTATTCACATTGGTATGATACGGGACAATTGGAAAGTTCCGGCAAAATTATTCAAGGGCAAGCGGGAGGCCATTGGATTTTTTACGCTTCGCCAGGCAACAAACTGGTGGAAGGAAATTACGATCAAGGCCGTTACGATGGCAAATGGACAGAATATAGGCCCGACGGTAAAGTAAATTCGACCGGTTGTTATAAACAAGGTGTGAAAATAAAAAAGTGGAAGTACTTTGGTGATGGCGGAAAAATCCATCGAATCGAAATTTACAAGAATTCAAAACTGTATAAAGAAATCACTTATGCGTAAGCTATTTTTACTTCCCATCTCCTTTTCATTTTTCCTTTTTTCTTGCGGCAATCCAACTACGAATTCCACAACAAATGATTCGATAACGAATGTGAAGCACGGAATTTCAGTAACCAATCCCGTTGATAAAACTCCGCATGCTGTTAAGGATTCTATTTATAACGGCGAACACATTGAGAAATATGCCAATGGTGTAATTTTCATGCGAGGCGATGTTTTGGGAGGCTTGCGCGCAGGTGAGTGGATTACATTTTATCCATCAGGAAAAATGTGGAGCAAAGGAACTTACACTGCAGGATTGCGTCAGGGATATGGCATTTCCTATTTTGAAAATGGAAAGAAAAGTTCCGAAGGATATTATAAAGACGACCAGATGATTGGCAAATGGAAATTCTGGGATGAGTATGGCAATATGAAGGAGAATGATTTCGGCGGGAAATAAAAAGGATTGCCGATTTGTTGATTGCCGATTTCCGATTGTGAATTGAAAACCCAAAAACATATTGGGTGCAGGCAATTAAAAAACTGTAGAGGAGAAGTTCCCAATTGTCAGTTGTCAGTCAAAAATGCATGCTGCTGGCGGTAAAATAAATATTAATCCACTGATTTTCACACTACATTTTCTCAATACGCAATACCCAATACCCAATACAATTCGTAATTTCACTACCCCAATAAAATGATCCCAAAAGAAACTGTCGAACGAATTTTTGACACTGCCCGCATTGACGAGGTGGTGGGAGAATTCGTGTCGCTGAAAAAACGTGGGTCAAGTATGATTGGACTTTGTCCGTTTCATAATGAGAAGACGCCATCGTTCAACGTTTCTCCTGCGCGTGGAATTTATAAATGTTTCGGTTGTGGCAAAGGTGGAAACTCCGTGAATTTCATAATGGAGCATGAACACATTACGTATCCGGAGGCATTGAAGTGGTTGGCGAAAAAATACAACATTGAAATTGCGGAAGAGGAACAGTCGTCGGAGCAAGTGGCGAAAGATAATGAGCGGGAAAGTTTGTTTTTGGTTTCTGCGTTTGCACAAAAACATTTTACGAAAAATTTGCACGAGACGGAAGAAGGAAAAGCAATTGGCCTTTCGTATTTTCAAGAGCGTGGATTTCGTCCTGATATTATTGAAAAATTTCAATTAGGATTTTCTCCCGACACCTGGCGCGATTTGACTGACGCTGCAATTGCGGCCGGTTACAAATTGGAATACATGGTGAAGGCGGGATTGACGATTCAGGTTGAAGATAATTCTGCACCCTCTCCTTCAGAGAGGGCTGGGGTGAGGTATTTTGATCGTTTCAAAGGTCGTGTGATTTTTCCTGTGCATAATGCGAGTGGTCGCGTGATTGCATTTGGTGGAAGAACACTGAAGACCGATAAAAAAATTGCGAAGTACATCAACTCCCCTGAGACGGATATTTATCACAAGAGTAATGTGCTGTATGGTTTGTATTTCGCGAAGAAACAAATCATAGCGGAAGATGTTTGTTATTTGGTGGAAGGCTATACGGATGTAACATCCATGCACCAAGCGGGAATTGAAAATGTTGTTGCGAGTTCTGGAACATCATTAACCGTTGAGCAGATTCGTTTGATTCGTCGTTACACGAATAACATTACGATTTTATACGATGGTGATCCTGCAGGAATAAAAGCGAGTTTCCGCGGAATAGATTTGATTCTGGAAGAGGGAATGAATGTGCGTGTGTTGCTTTTTCCTGACAATGATGATCCGGATTCCTATTCGAAAAAAGTATCGAGTGAAGAACTGAAGCAATTTATTAAAGAGAACACAAAAGATTTTATTCGTTTCAAAACCGAATTGCTTTCGTTGGATGTTGGAAATGATCCGATCAAAAAAGCAGGATTGATTCGCGACATTGTGGAAAGCATTGCATTGATACCCGATGCGATTACAAGAAGTGTTTTCGTAAAAGATTGTTCGCGGATTCTTGACATTGAAGAACAGACGCTGCTGAATGAATTGAATAAATTCAGGAAAAACAATTATAATAAAAAACTAAGTGGTGAAGCGCGAGCGAATGTTGTTGCGCCGACTGAAGGGTTTGTTGAAGATGAATCAAAAGTTGGAAATCTTTCCAAGGGTTTAACAACAAATTTTAATACTCCAAAAGAGCGAAACATCATCAGGATTTTGCTCTTGTTCGGCAGCACAAAAATTGAAGTGGAACATTTGGATGAAAAAGAACAACCAGTTAAAGTCGAAACAACTGTTGCTGAGCTGATAGTTAATGAACTTGTCGTTGATAACATCAATTTAAATCACGTTGTCTTCCAGAAAATATTTACTGAATTTGTGAGTGGAATTGAAAAAGAAATCATTCCTGAAATCAGTTTTTTTACAAATCATCCGGATGAATCGGTAAGAATTGTTGCAACAGATATTCTGACATCACCGCATTACATTCATGATTGGGAGAAGGAATACTTCATGTCTAATGGAGAAAAGTACATTGCATCGTCCACGTCTCCCTATGAATTATCAGATTGGGAGAAACATTCCATTTTCGTAACGGTCGAGGAGCAGGTAATAAAAAGGTCCGCTATTGATGCCGTTTATTCTTTGAAACTTGCGCACACCGAAAAAATCATCAATGATATAAATGGTGAAATAAAGGATGCTACATCACATGACGATGTTCTAATATTGATGGCAAAGAACATACGATTGTTACAGGCGAAAAAATATTTTGCTAATCAGTTGGGGATTGTTGTGATAAGGTAAATTTTGCCGCAGAGGCGCAGAGGTTATAATCCATTTGCAAATCTTTTTATTCCTTGTTTCATTAATGGCACATTGAAATTGATTAAAAATCCAAGTTTTTTATTGGAGAGTTTCAAATAGGAAATTAGCTGAGCTTCAAAAACAGGTGCAATATTTTCAGCGGATTTCAATTCCAATACAATAGCATTTTCTACAATAATGTCGATTCAATAACTTTTATTTAGTTCAATTCCCTTATACGTTAGTGGAATCTCGAATTGACATTCCGCTTTGATTCCTCTCAATTCAAATTCCTTCATCAAACAATGCTCATAAATTTTCTCGAGCAATCCTGGACCCATATTCTTGTGAACCTCAATACAGCAATTAATAATCATCCCGGATAACCGGTTGCATTCTTCCTTTTCCATAAATTCATATTTTAAAACCCTGCGCCCTCTGCGCCTCCGCGGCAAAAAACCAAATCAGATATTTCCCTTATTAAGCCATTCTCATATCCTTCACATTCAATTGCAAACTCACCTTCCCATTATATTCATTCTCTTCAATCGCATAACAAACATCCACTTCATTCTTATTTGCCAATGAAGAAAGAAATCCACTCAATCCAAAACCAATTGCAGGAAAAATCCGATTTGGATTTGCGGGGTTAATCAAATCGAATTTCAAGTGTCGCTCGCCAACTATTCTAGCCCAGCCGCGATCGCACACATGACGCGTTAGAAAAACCGGTGACATATTTCCTGGACCGAATGGCGCAAATTGTTTAAGCACCGCATAAAAGGCATTGTCTATTTTTTCGAATGGAATTTCCAAATCAATTTCAATTTCGGGAATCATTTGCTCTGGAGTGATTCTCGCTGCAACCTCCATTTCAAATTTCTCCATGAACAGTTCCACTTTATCCGGATCCATAGTCAAACCTGCTGCATATTTATGTCCGCCGAATTGAATCAATAATTCACTGCAGGCTTCAATCGCTTCATACACATCGAAATCTTTTACGGAACGCGCGGAGCCACTTACTTTACCGTTTGATTGTGACAATACAATGGTTGGACGATAATATTTTTCAATCAATCGTGATGCAACAATTCCGACAACACCTTTGTGCCAATCCTTATCGAACACAACAGTTGATTTCCGAGTTTGCATTTCAATGGAAGAAGAAAGTATTTCCAAAGCGTGTGTGGTAATTGCCTTGTCCAGATCGCGGCGATCGGTGTTGTTTTTATTTACAACTTCAGAAGCGGCATTTGCAGTTTCCTCGTCAAGTGAAGTCAAGAGTTGAACCGCCAGCTTTCCATGTTCAATTCTTCCCGCGGCATTGATTCTCGGAGCGAAAATAAAAACCACATCAGAAATTGAAACACTTCTTTTTAATTTTGCATGCACCAACATCGCTTTGAAACCTGGACGCGGGTCGGAATTGATTCTTTTCATTCCGAAAGTGGCAAGTACACGATTTTCCCCAATGAGCGGAACAATGTCTGCCGCTATGGCAACGGCAACCAAATCGAGCAACGGTTCAATGGTTTCGATTCCCAAATTTCTTTTTTGCGAAATGGCCTGTGCCAATTTGAATCCAATTCCGCAACCACAAAGTTCATCGAATGGATAATTGCAATCATCGCGTTTCGGATCAAGCACAGCCACTGCATTGGGAAGTGTACTGCCTGGGCGATGGTGATCACAAATGATGAAATCAATTCCTTTTTCATTCGCGTAATCCACTTTATCATTCGATTTTATTCCGCAATCGAGTGCAACGATTAAAGAATAACCTTCCGCTTTCGCAAAATCAATTCCCATGAAAGAAATTCCATAGCCTTCCGCATAACGATCGGGAATATAAAACCCACAATTTGCATTCAAAGTTTTCAGGAAAGTATAAAACAAAGCAACAGCTGTTGTTCCATCCACGTCATAATCGCCGTAAACAAGAATTTTTTCTCCTTTTGATAAAGC
Organism: uncultured Flavobacteriales bacterium; assembly: GCA_903873905.1. Taxonomy (GTDB): domain Bacteria; phylum Bacteroidota; class Bacteroidia; order Palsa-965; family Palsa-965. The sequence goes on along the minus strand of CAIQQJ010000029.1, from coordinate 992 downwards.
CGTTTCAATTCTGGCAACAGCCTTATCCATGTCTTTCATCAGAAATGGATCATGCAAATCTTGCAATGAAGGACGAAAGAATTTTTTTGCTTCATCAAACGTTTTGATCCCGCGTTGCAACAAAAGTGTTGCGACAATTTCATTTCCGTTCAGTTGTTTTGCCAATGAGGTAACATCGGAAGATTCCGGTTTGTCAAGAATTCTCCAGCGGTTCTTTGGTCGTTCGTACAATTCAGATGGATTCATTTTAATTTCTAAAGTAGTTGTTGCTTTCATATAAATTAAGATTATAAATTACGTTACAATTTTCGAGAATAGCGAGTGGATATTTTATTCTTTCTTTTTCCATTTGTAGCCAATGCGCTTTTTTGGTTGGGGTTTGGGATTAATCAATTGTCTGAGAACGGAAAATATCTCTTCAATGTCATTGCTATTCGCACCCACTCTTTTTTCCAATTGATCAAGCTTCAATAAGATTTCTTTGTTGGAACTGATGATCTCACGCATTTTCGTGAACACACGAATGATTTGGATGTTTACAGCAATGGCCTGTTTGCTATTCAAGATGCTCGATAGCATGGCAACACCTTGTTCGGTGAATACATATGGTTTAAAACGAAGACCCATTTTTTCTGAATTGGAGGTGCCAAATTGGCTCCTCCAATTTTCAAATTCATCTTTCGTCAATTCAAACATAAAATCTGGCGGAAAGCGTTCAATGTTTCTTTTGACTTGTCGCTTTAATTGTTTGGTTTCTACACCGTATAATTCTGCAAGATCACGATCAATCATAACTTTCATTCCACGGATAAAATAAATTTTGTTGATCAGATTTTCGTCTGCAATGATTGTTGCATTTGTCTTTTTCATAAGTAAATTTCTAAAATCAAATTTCTTTTTTCCATTTGTATCCAACAACTTTTCTTGGTTCAATTTCGGGATTGGCCAAATTCCTAATCGCATCAAACAAATCATCGATGTCATTGCTATTT
>CAIQQJ010000028.1 GCA_903873905.1 uncultured Flavobacteriales bacterium | reverse complement strand
GTGAAAGAAATGGTTTGATGATATTGTTCGAGATTAATTTTTGCTCAATTGGAGTTTTGTTTTTTGTCTCGAGTGAATAACCCATCACTGCAAGCAAGGATGGATTCATTTTCTCAACGGTAATTTCACATTCTGGTGGAAGTGTATTTCTGATTTCAGCAATGCGCGATTCCATCATCTGCTGACTCAAATTGATATCAGCACTCCAATCGAAATAAGCGGAAATTTCACAAGAGCCCCTACTTGTTGTACTTTGAATCATGTGCAAGCTATGCACTTGTTTGATTGCTTGCTCGAGTGGTTTGGTAACGGTAATCATCATCTTGTCGACAGGCTCTTGACCGTTATCGGCGATGATTTTTATTTTTGGAAAAGTGATTTCAGGAAACAAGGACGTTTCCATTTTATTATATGCGAAAAATCCTGCGAGGAGAATTACGCCTAACAAAAACGAAATGGAAACTTTATGACCTGAATAAAAGTGTTTCATTATTCTTTTGTCTGAATAGCAACTTTAGCGGTATCAGCAAGACCGTAATTTCCAGTGAGAAGAATGCGATCTTTTTCCGTAAATATTGGACTGACAATTTCTGCTTGATCTTCAGATTGAATTCCCATTTTCACAGGAACTTTTACGGCAACACTATCATTGATCAATTTCATTACCCAGAATTCCGTTTGTGTCTCATCAGAAAGCAATGCTGATTTTGGAATTATGGTTGCGGTTTGATTTATGCTTTTTACAATTCGGACTTTTGCAATCAGATTTTCAGGAAGCGTTTCATTCGTCAATGCAGTAACAACAAATTGTTGAGTTTGAGAAGTGGCATCAACAACAGGAAGAGATCCAGTTATTTTTCCTTTTATCACCGAATCACCAGGAAGAACAATTTCAACATCTTTTCCAATTTTTACAAATGCATTCATCTCGAATGGAACCTGCAAAAGAAAAACAAGACTACTGCGATCAGAAATCACAGCGAGCTCATCGCCATCAAGCACATAATCTCCTTTTTGATGTGTGAGTGTTGTAATGATTCCCGCTTTTTGAGATTTAATATTTATTATCCCAGTAAATTTCATCAGACTGTCAATTCCAGAATTCAGCAATGCATTTGCCTCACGTGTTTTTAATGTAAATAAAACCTGATCCATTCCTACGCTGCTTCCGATACTCACATTTATTCCATCCACATAACCAGTTGTAGTTGCTTTCACGGAAACTTTTTTCTGAAATACAGAAACCGCATTCAACTCAATTGTTTCAGCAATAGGACCAGTACTCACATTGGTAATTGTTACTGGAGTTGTTGCTTCCACTCCATCGCCAGCGCCTTCATCTGTTGTAGGAGCATGCCCACAACCAGCGAGCAGCGTGAATAGAAAAATAAAGGCTGGTGAAATTGATTTCCAAATAAAATTTTTCATGTTACCAGTTCCAATAATTAAGTTCATTTCTCAATTGCAATTTTGTAATCTCAGCCTGATTGAGTTGATTTTTTATATCGATGTTATTTTTGATTGCTAGAATAAAATCAGAAACAGAAGCCTGGCCTTTGTCTAATAATGTTTTATTGGCGGTTACGAGTGCATCCGATGTAACACGTAATTTTTTTTCCTGAACAATCAATTTATCATTTTCCAATAACTGCATTTGAATTTGATTGATGTGCAAGCGTTGTTGAATGGTAAAGAATTGCTGGTAATTATTTCGAATGGATTCACTCACGCCTAATTTTTGATATTCAAATCCCCGTTGATGGCCATCAAAAATCGGAACGGAGAACATAAAGCCAAAACTGAAACCAAAATTCCGATACATCAATGCAGGATTTGACGCCAACAAACCAGCATCAGCAAACCAGCCGAATCGTGGGCGATAGCGTACATCAATCAAACTTCTTGAATTCAAAATTCGTAAACTGTCAATTCGAAATTGCATGACAAATGGCGATATTGAAGGAGGAATTATAGAAGAAGTAATAATTGGATTTGAAATTTCAAAATAGGCCGTATCCGTAATTCCGCACAGTAAATTCAATTGACCAATGTCTGCTTTGTATTGAATCATCAATTGAGAAATCTGAACTTCCTGCATTTGCTTTTCCAAATCGAGGGCGAGATAATCTGTTTCCCGATAAAGTCCCTGCTTGACAAAACTTTCAAGAACAGTTTCCTCCTGCTTCAATAATTGCAGTAAGGAACGATTGTAATCCAATTGTTGAAAGGAAGAAAATGCATTCAAGTATTGAACAGCAATATCTCTTTGTAATTCATGTGCGGAAATTTTAGCAGAATTATTGACAGAAGAATTTTGAATTCGCAAAGCTTCATATTGCGGAGCATATGTCTTTTTCACAAAAAGATTCTGTGAAACCGCTGCTACCGCCTGAATATTTGCGCCATTCGTAACCGCTTCATCATATCCCCAACCTTTGTAGGATGGCGCAGCCATGATTACTCCAATTCCATTCACTTGTGGTTTCCTGGAAGCACTGAGAATGGAACTATCCAATGCAGACCATTTCACTTGCTCAGAATAATCTTTAAGCAAAGGCGAATTCTGCAAACCAGCACTGATAAAAAAATCGAGTGAGCGTGTTTGCGCGAATGAAATTGTAAAAGCAAATGCGGCCAGAAAAACGGCAGCTGTTTTTTTGCACATAGCTATGAAGGTAGTAAGTAAAAGTAAACAATGATTCTGTGGGAATTCTGGTTTTATCAACCTCCAATTGTGAATCAATTTAAATCCAAGAATCCGCTCTTTTCATTGCTAAAACTGAAAAAGCTCAGATTTTGGTAATAGCTCCATGGTCCACATGCATCCAGCAAACACAATCAAATCAATGCGGCAATTTGTGTTGAAATTTTCCATACACCCAAACACCCAATACTGCAGCCAACAATGCAATAGCCATCACATAAACGCCAGCGCCAACCAATGCATACAGTGGCCCAGGGCATGCACCCGTAAGTGCCCAACCCAAGCCAAAAATTATTCCTCCAATGACATTTCCCCATGAGAATTTTTTGGGCTCAATTTTTATCACTTCGCCTTCAATCGATTTGGCATTGAATTTTTTGATCAATAAAATGGAAATCATCCCAACTACAATTGCGCTCATGATTACACCATACATGTGGAACGATTGAAATCGGAACATTTCCTGAATTCGAAACCAGGAAACAACCTCTGCCTTGATAAGAATAATTCCGAAAAGTGTTCCTGCAAGAAAATATTTTATGAATTTCATTTGAAGTAGTATTGGGTATTGAGTATTGAGTATTGAGGTTTTTTTTCTTGTAACTCTTCCTTATGAATTGTCGGACTGAGTTATTTTTTATCTCTGAAAAAAATTGAATGTCCGAAAAATATACACCGAAATCATAATCGCATAACGAAAGGAAGAATTACCCACGTCATCAACAAGCCTCCTGCGAAAAAACAACATGTTGCAATCAAGGATGGCAATTGCAAATTTGCCATTCCCATAATGGAATGCCCACTTGTGCATCCATCAGCATAACGCGTTCCGAAGCCAACAAAAAAACCGCCGACTACAATCAGAATAAAACCTTTTAGAGAAAGTAGCGAATGAAAATTGAAAATTTCACCTGGATGAAGTCCATTGAAATTTTTTATGCCCAACGCATTTAAATCTGCAACTGTATTGGAAGAAATGGCAACCGCATGTGGATTTTCAAAAACAACGCCTGCTAAAACTCCACCGAAAATTATTCCTGCTGCAAAAATCACATTCCAAGCTTCTTTTTTCCAGTTGTAATTAAACAATTCAATATTTCCCGGTATACAAGCTGCACAGATATGTTTTAAGGAAGAAGAAATTCCGAAAGTCTTATTCCCAAGAAAAAGTAATAAGGGAACCATTAATCCGATCAAAGGACCTGCAATGTACCAAGGCCATGGTTGTGATAATATTTCTTTCATTGTATTCACTGTTTTTATAAAAGCAAAAAAAAGCGATCAGATAATTAAATCCAATCGCTAGCTACTAATAACGATTAACTATTTTTTCTTAGAAACCTTTTTCTTTGATTTCGATTTTGTCTTCGATTTTGTAAGTGTACGTGCGCGTTTTTTGCTGTCCACTAAATTCTCCGCATCACCAACAGAAACCTTCACATTATTGTTAACCAATTTTTCAGCGTCAACACCTAGGAAACGGGAAATTTTCAAAAGCGTCAATAAAGTAATGTTCTTTCCAGCTTCAATGCGATGAACATTTCCTTTGTCGAGGCCAATGTATTCACCAAGATTTTCAAGGGTTAAATTGCGCTTCTGGCGATAGTATCGGATTTTACTTCCTACTGCCTGAAGAAATTCTTTTGTGGGATTTTTGCGAGTTGCCATAATGAGATTTGGTATTTGGAGATTTTTGGGTGTTGTACTTTAGTACAAATCTATATCTATTTTCCTTACAAAAAAGCGTTTCTATAAAAATAAGCCTTGGATAAAACTTATGTCCAATTTCAGAAATCAAATTGAAATGAAATCCGCTTATTTTCCCTCTTGTTCTCCTCTGATATTTTCCCCAAGTTGAAGAATGATTTTTTTGTGATTCTTCTCTTTGCCAGTAAGAAACATCAACTTTGTAATTGCAGCTTCTGTTGTAATATCACTTCCACCCACAACACCCACACGCGCCAATTCAGAACTCGTTTGATAGAGTCCCTGCTCCACTCTACCCGCATTACATTGAGTAACATTGAAAATAATCAATCCATTCTTAATTGCCTTTTCAATTGCATGCACAAACCATTTTTCTGTTGGCGCATTTCCTGCTCCGAAGGTTTCCAATACAATTGCACTCAAATTTTTTATTCCGAGAATTGCATCCACCACCTCTTTTGTAATTCCTGGAAATAATTTTAGAACAGCAACATTCAGATTCATGTCGGTGTGGATTTTCAATTTCCCTTTCGGATAATGCATGATCGCAGCATCATTGTAATTCAGATGAACGCCAGCATCGGCGAGTGATGGATAATTCGGAGATGTAAATGCACGGAAATGTTCTGCGTTCACTTTTATTGTCCTGTTGCCTCGGAATAATTTGAATTCAAAATAAATGCACACTTCAGGAACAGAAGGTTTGCCATTACGTTTTGCTGCAGCAATTTCAATTGCAGTAATGAGATTTTCTTTTCCATCAGTTCGAATGGTTCCAATAGGAAGTTGAGAGCCTGTGAGAATAACCGGTTTACCTAGATTCTCCAGCATAAAACTTAATGCGGAGGCTGTATAAGCCATCGTATCCGAACCATGCAAAATTACAAAGCCATCGTATTTCAAATAATTTTTCTCAATGAGTTTCACCAATTCTATCCAAATAGCAGGATGCATATTGGAAGAATCAATTGGTTTCTCGAATGAAAACGTATCGATTTTAATATCGAATTTTCTTAGTTCAGGAACTTCATCAAGTAGGCGCTTAAAATTGAATGGTTTCAATTGACCTGAAATCGGATCGTTAATCATTCCGATAGTGCCACCCGTGTAAATGAGAAGAATGCTAGATTTTTTTGCCATTGTCAGAATCCGAAGATAGCTCGTGAATTTTCAGTGGTAATTTCCGCAATTTTTTCCACGGAACATTTTTTTATTTCAGCGAATTTTTCCGCTACCTGCACAAGATACGCACTCTCATTTCTTTTTCCGCGATAAGGAACAGGTGCCAAATAGGGCGCATCCGTTTCCAATACAAAATGTTCCAAACCGAAATGCTCAACTACTTTTTCAATTCCGGAATTTTTAAAAGTCAAAACGCCTCCAATTCCCATCATGAATCCGCCCAAGCCAACCACCATTTCCGCCTCCTCAATTCCATCAGAAAAACAATGGAAAATCCCTCTCAGATTTTCTCCATTCGCTTCCTCCTTCTTTGCTTTCACAATTTCATAACATTCATTAAAAGCACTTCTCGAATGAATAATTACTGGCAAATTCATTTTTTTAGCCAGATCTATTTGTCGCGCGAAAATTTCTTGTTGCAGATTCATTTGCGTTTTATCCCAATACAAATCAATTCCAATTTCTCCTACTGCTACAAATTTTCTTTTTGTAAACCAATCTTCAAGCGCAGCATATTCTTTTTCAATCGTAGCAGCATCCACTGAACAAGGATGCAAACCCATCATTGGAAAACAATTGGATGGAAATTTTTCAGCAAGTGAAATTAAATCTGAATGCGATTCAGTATCTATTGCAGGAAGAAAAATTCGTTTGACGCCATTCTCAATTGCCCGATGAATCATTTCATCCTGATCTTCAGCATATTTTTCGGAATATAAATGGGCATGCGTATCGGTCAAAATCATGCGCAAAGGTAATTCGCCTTGACCGAGAAATGTAATTCTTGAATTCTGAATAACTATTCAAACAGAAAAAGTCATTAATATCTGATTATAAGTCACTTAGTGCATATAAAAGAAATCTGTGTCATTAACTTTTTGTTTAGAATTTGCCTTGTGTTGCCCGCATCACTACATTTGCGCAAATAAACCCAAAAACTCTTTAGACAAATGAAAACATCAATCAAAATTGCAGCGGCTGCTCTTGTAATTGCTTCTTTCGGATTCGAAGGATGTAAAAAAGGCGCTAACGATCCTTTCATGTCAATCCATACCCGCAAAGCTCGTGTGGTTGGTGAGTGGACAATGAAATCAGGTTCTGGTACAGATGTAAATGGTTCCGCGTCTTCTTGGAATTATGATGGATCGAACTACACCTACACAGATCAAAGCGGTACTTCTACTGCAGGTATGAAATGGACAATGTCTTTCGTGAAAGATGGTTCTTATACAACTGTTCAGACGATGACATCAACTGGCTTCTCTGAAACAATTACCGAAAAAGGAACTTGGAATTTCACAGGAAAAGTAGGCGATGACAAGAACAAAGATCATATTGTTATGAAAACGCTTTCTAGCGTAGATGTTCAAACAATTGGAGCGAATTCTCAAACAAACACCACCACTTACACAGGTGATGACGCTCCCGCTAATCTCTACTACCTTGATGAATTGAAAAACAAAGAAATCATCTTTACATGGGATGGAACAACTCTTGCAGGCTCTAACGCAAGCAGCAGCAAAGGCACAATGATGCTTATGCAATAATCTTTTCTGATTTATTTGAAAGCCGTTCCATTCATTTGGGACGGCTTTCTTTTTGGACTTCCTTTTGTTAATGCCTGAAAAGATATGTTTTAACAAAAAAAAAACGAGTTCTCAAGTCGAAAACAGACATTGGAATTTGACTTCTGTCCATTGCTTGCTTACCTTTGCGCTTCTTAAACCTAAAAAAAATCCAAAAATGAAAACTTTTATTAAAATTGCTTTAGTTGCATTGGTCCTAGGTGGTCTTTCACTTGCTTCTTGCAAAAAATATCAAGATGGCCCAACTGTTTCTCTTCTTACAAAAAAATCACGCCTTGCAAACACTTGGACAGTTGAAAAATACATGCAAGACGGTGTTGACAAAACTGCTGACTACCGTCAGTGGATTTCAAGTGATTCCTACACAATGGATAAAAGCGGTACTTGGACAAGCGCAGCAACAACAATTCTTGGAAATTCAACTGATGCTGGAACATGGACATTCATCAACAGCAAAGAAGATTTGAGAACCATCAGTAACCAAACAGGCTCAACTGCTGATACCGTTCAGATTATTCGTTTGAAAAGCAATGAACTTTGGACAAAATCAATGTCTGGAAGTCCAGTAATCGAAACACATTACATTTCAAAATAATTTTTCATTTGCATTTATTAAACGGGTGGCTCAAAAGGCTGCCCGTTTTCATTTACTTATCTTTGCTCAATAGATGTCAAAGAAAATTCTAATAATCCGTTTCAGTTCCATTGGCGATATTGTATTGACTACGCCAGTTATTCGCTGTGTCAAAAAACAGCTTGATGCGGAAATTCATTTTCTCACCAAGGAAAATTTCGCAGGAATTGTTTCAAACAATCCTTACATCGATAAAGTCATTACCATCAAATCGAAAGTTTCGGAAGTAAAAGAAATGTTGCTTGCCGCGAACTATGATTTCGTAATCGATCTTCACCATAATCTTCGATCTTCATTGGTAAAACGCTTGCTGAAAAAGCCTTCCGCATCGTTCCCGAAATTGAATATTAAAAAATGGCTATTGGTCAATGCGCGTATCAATCGCTTGCCGAAAGTGCACATTGTTGATCGCTATTTCCTGACCACAAAATCACTCGGTGTTTCCAATGATGAAATTGGATTAGATTTTTTTATTCCACAAGCGGATGACGTTGCCATTTCTTCTCTTCCGAATACTCACCAAAATGGATTCATCGCATTTACTACAGGAACACTCAGAGCAACGAAACAATTGCCATTCAAAAAAATGATCGCAATTATCAAGCATTGCAATCGTCCTGTAATCATGCTGGGAGGAAAAAATGATTTTGAACTTGCTGAAAAGGTGAAAAATGAATTTGGTGAAAAGGTCTTTAATGCTTGCGGAAAATACAATCTCAATCAATCCGCTTCCATTATCAAACAGTCTGATTTTGTTATAGCGCACGACACAGGATTGATGCACATTGCCGCAGCATTTCACAAAAAGATTTTTTCAGTTTGGGGAAATACCATCCCTGAATTCGGAATGTATCCTTACATGCCTGGTGAAGGTTCGAAAATCATCGAAGTGAAAAATCTGAATTGCCGCCCTTGTTCCAAACTCGGTTTTGATAAATGTCCAAGAGGCCATTTCCGTTGCATGAATGATATTGACGTGAAAGAATTTCCCCATTCCATTTAGAGGAATTCCCTCGTATATTCCGTATATTCGTATGGATACACTTACCATTTCCCATGAAATATTTTCTCGGCTGCTTTCTGATTCTTGCATGCTATTCAAGCAATGCACAAACAACAACTTATCGCATTCCTTGTTCAGGAATTTCTACGGAAGCCACTTCCAAAGAAGACTGGAATCCGACGCTTCAAACCATTGAAGAACCGAATCCATCTCCTGAAGAAAACAACATGCAAATAAAAGACAGTCTTGCTGCCATTTATAGAACAGGAAATCATCACGCGAATTTTTCTGTTCAACATGCCGCAGCTGCGCCAAATGCTCCAACACTAGGACTAAATTTTGCAGGAAACGGTTTCAACAATGGAACACCCTGCGACAATGAAGTTGCGATTGCAAATAATGGGCAATTGATTTCTGTTCAGAACAGCAACATCTTTCGGAGAAATACAATTACCGCAACAAATCTCGGAACGCAATCACTTACTTCTTGGTGTATTGCACTTGGAAATACAGGAAGCAAATACGATCCGAAAGTTATTTATGATCCGGAAGCAAATCGATTTATTCTTGTGTGTCTTGCAGGATATCTTTCCAACAACACCAACATCATTATTGGCTTTTCACGCTCCGACACAGCAAATGGACAATACAATCTTTATAAAATTCCCGGAAATCCATTCAACGATTCTTTGTGGACCGATTATCCAGCAATCGCAGTAAATCATAATGAACTTTTTGTTAGCGTTAATCTCCTACATAACAATCAGCCTTGGCAAACCGGTTTTGTACAAAGTATCATTTGGCAATTGAATAAATGGGATGGTTATGCAGGCGATACATTGAGAACGCAATTGCACAGCAATATCAATTATGGAAATCGTCCAATAAGAAATATTTGCCCTGTAGAAGGTGGAGCCAATACCTATCCTGGCTCAGACATGTTTTTTCTTTCCGAAAGAAATCTTGACGCTTCCAACGACACCGTTTTCCTAATTCACATTACGGACATTGCCAATTCTCCCACACAACAAACCACTGTCACGGCACTGACCAGTGGGATCAGTTATTTCATGCCTCCCAATTCAAGAGAACCTGGAAGTGCGTTGTATTCTTTAGCAACCAACGATTCCAGAGTATTAGGAGCCTTCATTCAAAATGATGTCATTCAGTTTGTCAACAACACCATGGACACCACCACTGGAAACTGTGCGGTCTATTATGGAAAAATCACTGCAGCTTCCACTTCACCTACGTTTACCGCAATGACAATTGGTGATACTTCACTCGAATTCGCTTATCCAAATATCGCTTATGTTGGATATGGTGCGGCGAATGACAATACAGCAATCATCAGTTTCCTGCATTCCGACAGCGTAACATTCCCTGGAGTTTCAGCGGTGGTTTGTGATGGTAATGGTTTGAATTCATCGCGCTTGACTGTGAAAGCGGGATTAGGATACATCAATGTTCTTGGTGGCGGAGAACGATGGGGCGATTATTCCGGCATTCAAAGAAAATATGATGTTGGTGGAACGTGTTGGGTAAATGGAATGTATGGTCTTGCTGGTCACACACACGCAACATGGGTCGCACAATTGGGAGTTGGTTCCGATGTTTCCGTTGCTGCAATCAGTGAAAATGAAAATGTGATTTCAACTTATCCGAATCCATTCGCGGAATCATTCAACATTGTATTCTCCAATGAAAAAACGCAATCGGTTAAATTTGTTTTGTACGACATCAATGGACGCGTTGTGAATATTCTGTTGGAAGACAAAGTGGATGAAGGAAAAGTGCATTTCGGATTTTCTCCCGGACCTCTTAATTCCGGAATTTATTTGTTGCGTGCCGAAGCAATTGATGGAAGTGTTTTGTTCTCGGAAAGAATTGTGAAGGAATAATTATCGGGCGTGCCCTTCGTACCTCAGGTCGGGCTTTCCGCTCCCAACCCCAACAATTCTGTTGGGGGGATTGCTGCAATCCCTCACGCAAAAGAAAAAAAAACACGGAGACACGAAGGCACGGAGAAAATATAAATTATCCGTTAAACTTTATCGTTTGGTATTTCTTTGTGTAAATCTGCACGGGATACCAAGCTGCTAATAATCCAATAGCAGTAACCGATCCTATGATGAGGAAAATATCATTCATTCGAACGGTGATGGGATAAATATCAACTACAAATCCGGAACTGAGATGTATGAATCCGAATTTCTGTTGCGCAAAACACAAGGCAAGACCAAGGATTGATCCGATGATTGTTCCTGTAACGGAAATTAATAATCCTTCCGTGAAAAATATTCTTCTGATTACTGGCGCATCTGCGCCCATGCTCCACAAAACACCAATATCCTTTTTCTTTTCAATAATCAATAATGTCAAGGAGCCAATGGTATTGAATGTTGCAATGAAAAGGATGAAAAGCAAAATCATGAAAGTCCAAACTTTTTCTGATTTGAGTGTGCTGAATAAAAGTTCGTTTTGCGAATAACGATTCTGCACAAAATATTTTTGACCTATTAATTTTTTCACCGCCTCCACCACTTCATCCGGATTGGTTCCTTTCTTCACTCCCAATTCTGCAGAAGTAGTTTCCTTGGTGTAATCCATTAATTCACGCACTTTTTCAATCGGAAGAATGACATATTTCCCATCAAAATCACTACTCACCGAATACAAACCTGAAACATAAACAACATCCTTGTTGAAAGGTTCCTCATCGAGATTATCAAAATCAAGTGACAAATTCCTATCGCGTTTCGGAACATAAAGATTAAGCGCTGACATTTCCCCCAAATTCAAAATGGCTCCGATCTCCGCACCCACAACAGCGCCCATTCGTCCTTGTGGATGCAGGTTGTACGTTCCTTGATGCACAGTAGTATCGAAGCGCGTGAATTTTACATAATCATCTGAAACGCCACGCATGGTGACAATTTTTTGCCTGTCCTCATTTTCCACCAATGCGTTTTCATCCACAATTTCAGTATACCAAACCACATTTGGTATTTTCTTGATCGCAACAACATCGGCAGAATCGAGAATGAACGTTTTTCCTTTTACTGCGGTAATGCGAACGTCGGCATGAAATGAATTGTAAAGTGTTTCCACCAAATCCGACAAACCATTCATTGCAGAAAGAATGATGATCAAGGCAGCAGTCACCACTGCAACACAAGCCACAGAAATTCCCGTCACAATATTAATCGCGTTGTGCGACTTTCGTGAGAAGAGATAACGGCGTGAAATGAAGAAGGTGAAGTTCAACGTTAATTAATAATTAATGATGTGCAAATTAATAATTGTTTTTGCGTGAGGGATAGTAGCGGAAAGCCCACAGCAGATGAAACTATTTTTCAGAATAAAACTTGGCGAGGACTTGTAGCGGATAGCCCGACCCTTGGGGCACGCCCAAAATTTTCAATTCCAAATGTTCAATGAACAATTTTTGAATTTACGATTTTTCAGACTGAGTGTCCCAACAGAATTGTTGGGATGTATCGAAGTCTACTTCCAAGCTTTCACAATCAATCCTGTTCCTGTTTTGTGAACATTGCTCACATCAAACCAGTTGAGAATATAGGCGAAAGGATAGGTTATCAAAAAATACAACGGAAGAATGACGAAGAAAATTTTGGAAGCTCCAACCATTTGAATGGGCCACTTCATGGAAAGTTTCCAGGAAATTTTTCCAGGTGTTCCATAGGAATACAGCGCTTCCACTTTTGAAAATCCTGCCCGCGTCAATTTGTCGGTGATGTCTTGCATGTTGTAACCATCGCGCACGTGTTCTCCAATGAAAGAACCTTCGCCATGTTCATGCACATCGGAACCGCCTTGATCGGAAGGTGTGGAAATCAAAAGCATTCCTCCTTTTTTCAGAGACGCACAAATGTTTACAAAAACAGCTTCATCTTCGAGAATGTGTTCCATTACATCAACAGAAATCGCGAGATCAAAATAATTTTCCTTCTTGTAAGTTGTCAAATCGCCGACAATGAATTTCACGTTTGTTCTTCCAGCTTCTTTGAAAAAATTATTGCAATCCGCAACTTGTTCATCCTTCACATCAAGTGCAAGAATTTCCCATTTGGAATTCATGCCGCTCAGATAATAGGAATGTTGTCCGTATCCTGAACCGGCATCAAAAATTTTCACATCGTTGCCATTTCCTTTTGCCCAAACTTTCAGTTCGCGGTGAATGTGCCATGAGCGAAGCATGATCAAGTCGAGCAACTTGTAAAACAATTTCCGTCTGAACGGAGATTTATTAAAAACATTACCGAGACTGCGTTTAATCGGATCGTATTCCATGATTGAAGCGGAAAATTATTTTTTTAAAAGTTGACTGATGTGTTCTGCGTAATCGATTGAATCGTCGAGAAAGAATACGAGTTCAGGAATAACGCGCACTTGTTGGCGAATTTTTTTTCCCAAAATGCCACGAAGTTCAGAAGTGTGTTCCCTGATGCTCTTGAGCAATTTATCCTTGTCCTTCACTGGAAAAAGGCTGACATAAATTTTTGCCACGCCAAGATCAGGACTTATGCGAACATGCGTAACCGTGATCATCACATTCCCAAAAAGCCCACGCGATTCAGCGAGAAAAATCTCCGCCATTTCCTTTTGGATAAGACGGGCTGATTTGAGCTGACGGGTAGATTCCATAGGGCGCAAAGGTAAGAAAAACAGTAGGCGGTCTGTAGTAAGCTGGCAAGGAAGTTGATTTTCAGATTTTATATTCATTTAAGTTCCAACCAAAAGTTTTGACTGCTGACAGCCGACTTCCAACGGACAAAAACTACCTTTACAGCATGGAATACTATCGCTACGTCATGTCGATGCACATTATTTTTATGGTGTGCTGGTTTGCAGCACTGTTTTACATGCCACGCCTCCTAATTTATCATGTAGAAGCAACCTTAAAGCCGGAGCCGGACAAAAGCATCCTTTCTGATCAATTAAAAATAATGCAGCGTCGATTGTGGAATGCGATCAGTTGGCCCTCGATGATTCTGACTTTTATTTTCGGAACCTGGATGCTGGTCCTGAATTGGGGTTTGCTCATTCAGCCCTGGTTCATTTTGAAACTTGTTTTTGTTTTTCTGTTGTCACTTTATCATTTGCAAACCCATTTCATTTTCAAGAAACAACAAAGAGATGAAATAAAATGGAATTCATTTACATTGAGAATGTGGAATGAAGTGGCAACAATTTTTTTATTCGCCATTATTTTTCTTGTTGTTCCAAAACCGAATTCCGGATGGGTTTGGGCTGCTCTGGGTCTTGTACTCTTTATCCTTGCGATATTTTCTGCTGTTGCCATTTACAAAGCGAATCGTGAAAAGAAGGAAGAGGTTTCTCCAATTGAGAAAGATTCTACTTCCCCACCAACATTGCCTTAATCAGGATTGCCGATTTCCAATTGATAAATTCTCAACTTGTCAGACTGAGTGTTTTTCTTTTTTGTCAAGCTTCGATACTTTCTCGTACCTCGAAAACTCAGTTTGACAAAAAAGAAAAATGTATCGAAGTCTGATTATTTCTTGAGAATCCATGCACCAGGAACATCGGTGCTTACTTTGGAAAGATACTGAACAGCTTCTTCTTTGGAATTGAATGAAGCAATGCCGATATGTGTGAGACGGCTGCGAACTTGATCAATAACTTGTGGTTGATATCCTTTTGCCTTCAATGTTTTGATAAAACGCTCCACATTTTCTGGAACTTCAAAACATCCTCCAACAACATAATACCGTCCACCGGAATAATTTGATTTCAAATTCAAATTGGTTTGAACAACCATGGTTGAATCGGGAACTACTTTGTGAATGTCAACAATGATTGGCGGCGCATTATCGGCAAGGGAAATCTGAGCAAGTCCGTTGGAATCCGCTTTCAATTCGGTAATCATTCTCAAGGTATCGTTGTTGCCTTTTGAAAACCATTTTACCGGTTGGAATTTCGAAACTTCTTTTTTACCGAACAATCCGAATCCTGCGAGTGCATCGGTTTTTTGAGAGGTAAACCAGAGCGCGGCAACAAGAACTGGAATTACAATTGCTGTTGAAATGAAAACTTTACGCGTACGATTGCGGGAAGGTTTTTCAACTTTCAGCTCTTCCGCAACTGGACGATCAATTCGTTCAACAGGTTTTCGTTTTTCAGAAACAGTTTCGTGAAGAATCGGCATGGATTGAAACGAAGCGAGTCCGAATGAATCGATGAGAAAATTAATTTCAGGAAATGTTTCGAAAGAAATATTTTTTTCGGGATCAATGGAAAGTGTTCCGAGATTATGCAATTCCACTTTCTTGCCAACTTTCAATTTTGAATTTATTTCCTCCACAAATTTTGTAATACCCAACATTGCTTCATCAAAAGAGCAAGGAACAGCATTGGAAATTGTTTGTGCGAGCAAACCATCGTTCTGTTGCAGGTGTTTATTAAAAACAATTTGCTTGGAAGGTGGTGTGAAGGAATGCTGTGCCGGATGAACGCGAGCAGGTGAATAGGTGGAAACGAATCCGCCAAAACCAGGCATAATGACGCAATCGTGCTGAAATAGCAGCTCGCTTACATAATGCGCAACATTAATGGTGTTTTCCATGATTCTTGCTCAAAAATAGCCAAATTGGACTTAACTGAGAAATGAATTTTACTTGTGAGAATAATGATTTAAGGAAGAGCCTGTTAGGATTAAAAATTGGCGATTACCGATTGGATACCGTTAATTGATACCCTTTCCAACTCATTTAATTATCTGGAAAAATCCTGAATACTGTTTTCCGTCGTCTTTGGTGGTTAGAATGTAATAATAGGTGCCATCGGTATACTTACTTCCATCCCAATTGTTCTGATAAGAATCTTTCGAAAGCAACTGCATTCCCCAACGATCGTAAATATCCAGGTGATTATTGTTGTAATATTCCAAATACTTAAACACCAACAAATCATTTACACCATCGGCATTCGGTGTGATGATATTCGGACATGTAATTTGCGCGGGAATGACTGTAACCTCTTGACAAATTGTATCGCCACAACCATGACTGGTGCTGATGTAAAAACAGACATTGCGAATTCCAGGAGAGAGATACGTGTGCGTTGGATTTTCAACACTTGCAAAAGTGGTGTCGCCAAAATTCCAATAAAAAAATGTTCCTGTGCCAGCGTAAATTGGAGTTGTGTTTGTAAATGACATGGGCACTCCTGAAATTGCGGGATCAGTAAAAATAAAACTTGCAACAGGAATCGGATCCACTACAACGGGAATGGTAACCGTATCGGAAGCACATCCATTGGAAGTTGCTACAGCAATATAATTTGTTGATGTTGCAGCGTTGCTTACATTATTAATGGTGTCAACAATATTTCCAGATCCATTAATATTATTTCCACTCCACGCAATTGTACTATTCGGCAAACAAGAAGTAAGTGTGATATTCACTGGCGTCCCTGAACAAAGTGAATCGGGATTGGGAGAGGAAGTAAGTACTGGCGTGCTTATCAAATGAAGATATTTTGTTGGCAAACCGTAAACCAATTCTCCACATGCATCAACAACTGTTGGTGGTGGAACTGCAAGCAATGTTATGGTATCGCAATACGTAGGACAATTCGGTCTTGTTAATGTAAGTTGTGTGTTGGTGACTGAAAAACTGCAACCAGCGGGCGTGCCAACTGTAATCGTGTTTGTCATCCAAGGATGTGTGATGGTATATGGCGGAACTCCATAACGCATATAAACTCTTCCTGTAAACGTGCAGACGTCAGAGCAAATGGGCGCAGTTTGAACAGACCATTGAAGTCCATATGTTTCGGGTGTTCTTCCCTCAACAAATGCCTGAAATGGCCAAAGCGTTGTAAAAGGATCATAACGAATGTATGTGGTATTGCATCCTGTTGAAGGTGCTGTTCGATTGAGGTGCATTCGTAAATAAAAAGTTCTTTGCGTACAACTTTGTGGAAAGCAACACATTAATGGACTGCGAATATTTGCTGTATCGAGATAAGCTGTACCTGGAAGGTTTCCTGTAGCTAAAGGAAGCGTATAGGATGAAGTAGTTCCACAAGAAGTGCTGAAGCGCATGGCTCCATCCGACATCACCGCTGTTGTAAATGGATCAGCATAAAAACTTGCAGTGACAATTAACCCTGTTACTGCAATTCCTCCAGGAAGCGTAACAAGAATACTATCGGAATTGAATGCCGGTGCGATGCAAGAAGGCATATACAAATTACCAGGCCAATAGGCTATAGGGCCGATGATGAGCGGATCAATGGTAATTGGATAAGAGCGGGATGCATCGTTCAACCAAGAAGCAGAAACTAACAATTCCAAAAACTGATGTCCGTTTTCATTTTTCAATTTGTAAGTTCCTAGTGTCCAGTTTTTATTTGCATCAAAACAAAGTGGAGCATAAATGATGGAAGAAACTTCGCCTTTGGGAGAAATCAATTCGAAATCGCCGCACCATCCACCCTCTTGTTCTCTCCCGTGTTCTTCCTTTCGTTTCAGAAAATACCCAGCAGGAATTTCCATTTCTTCACTTATGGCAAGAAAGCCATTTGAAGTTGGAGCCGGTTGATTTAGAATGTAATTGTATTTTATTCCATTCGACCGAAAATTATATTCCTTGTTCATTCCCGGAATAACATTTGCGATGGTTGCGATTGCTCCACTCATAACAGGAACACGCGGCGCAATTGAATTTCCATTTACCCGAAGATTTTTCCCGAAAATAAATTTCAATTCTTTCGAAGTGGAAACGGCAGCACTTCCATCACTGAACAAATAAGTTGGATAAGGTTGTTCTTGTGCCGACCAACCATTCGCATCAACTTTTGGTTCCGCCACAATTTTCTGAAGTGCTCCTGCTGCATCATAATAATTCAACGGCGATGCACTGGAATGAATAATGATTCTCCCATCGGGAGTTTTAAATGAACTTGAAAAAATGGTTCGATCAGCAACATTCTCAATCCACAAATTCTGATCACGCATTATGTTGCGTTCTTCAGAAGAATCAATTGCAGGAACGGAAACCGAATGGCTAAGTTGCGACAAAGCTAAATTTGGCTGCGCAAAAAGTATTGCAGGAAAAATGATGGGCAACAAAAATTTCATGGCAATGCCAGAATGCTTCATGTAATTGGCGGTTTTGATTTGTATTTATGAATTAAGCCATTTAAAAATAGGCATTTTTATCCTTACACGAGCCAAAAAATAAAATGAAGATTGCACTTTGGCCATCAAAAATCAACCATCAAGGGAAAAAATAATTTTCCCCAATCAAACATCACAAATTAACGACCGCTTTTCGTGATCGCCGCCATACCAAATAGAAAAAACCAGCACTCAATACAAAACTGATGATAACAACAAAAATTCCAGGTTGCCATTGCGCAAAAGAAGCATTTCGTTGTGCGATATATTGCTCTGTAATGGAAACACCGTTAAAAAGAAAATGCATGAGCATATTGATTCGCAATGAACCGGTCCAATAAAACGCATAACCCAACATTAATCCTGCAAGAAAAATCAAAGGCATTCCTGATGGATCACCATGAACAAATGCAAAAATCATTGCAGTGGAAACAATGGGAATATGAATGTTCCTTGAATTCTCCAACAAAATCTGCTGAATGCCTGCACGGAAAAAAACTTCTTCACACACTGCGGGAACTAATGCATTTGCCAATAGACAAAGTAGCAAATCACCAAACGTTGGCATTTGTAAAAGCCATTGATTTTGTTTCTGAATATTATCCTGCAAAGTTTTCCACTCAGGATTTGTAAATGCCTGACTGATCCATGTGGCCACTTGATCAATTCCAGGAACCAATACAATCATTGCAAGCGCACCGAAAATCAAAAGGAGAGGAGAAACACGTTCTTGTATTCTAAAAAAACCAAATCGTTCAAGCGGAAAAATATTCGCGTAAACCAATGCAGGAACACCGAAAATAAAAATGGAAAAAATGGAATTTGAAAGCCAAGCATAACCTACTCCATAATCACTACCAGGCCCCGCCATAAGCCATCCCAATTTATCCGAACTGGAAAACAACAGGAAAATTCCCGTGCAAGAAAAATACAAGGCCAACAACAACATCGCGCGCATTCCCGGTCCAAATGTAAATAAGGGTCGCGGTGCGGATTGATCATTATCGTCCATTGGCTATTCTGGTTTTATTAACTTTGTCAAATGTAAGTGACAAGTGGCAGGTGACAAGTGGCAAGTGTAAAAAAAAACATCTATCTCTAATAACTTGTCACCTGCCACCTGTCACTCGCCACAAGCTCCTACTGAATGACTCACATCGGAAAAATAAAACTCCCTGACTTTCCTCTTCTCCTTGCCCCCATGGAAGACGTGAGTGATCCGCCTTTTCGTTTTGTGTGCAAGGAACAAGGAGCCGATTTGATGTATACCGAATTCATTTCTTCTGAAGGTTTGATTCGCGATGCTTGGAAGAGCAAAAAGAAATTAGACATTTTCGATTACGAACGCCCCGTTGGAATTCAGATTTTTGGTGGCGATGAAGAAGCGATGGCTGAATCTGCAAGAATTGTTGAAGTGGCACAACCCGATTTGCTTGATATCAATTTTGGTTGTCCAGTGAAAAAAGTGGTTTGCAAAGGAGCGGGTGCCGGTGTGTTGAAGGATATTGATCTGATGATTCGTTTGACAAAAGCCGTTGTGAATTCCACTTCACTTCCTGTTACTGTAAAAACACGTTTGGGTTGGGATGAAAAATCCATCAACATTTTGGAAGTCGCAGAACGTTTGCAGGATGTAGGCATTCAAGCATTGACCATTCACGGTAGAACGCGCGCACAATTGTATAAAGGTGTTGCCGATTGGAATAAAATCGGTGAAGTGAAAAACAATCCTCGAATGAAAATTCCGATTTTCGGAAATGGTGATATGGACACGCCAGAAAAAGTGTTGGAGATGAAAAATAAATTTGGTGTCGATGGTGTAATGATCGGAAGAGCAGCAATTGGTTATCCTTGGATTTTTAATGAAGTAAAACATTTCCTGAAAACAGGCGAACATCTTGCACCTCCATCCATCGACGATCGCGTGCACGTTTGCAAATCACATCTTACAAAATCAGTAGAATGGAAAGGCGAACATGTTGGCATCGTGGAAATGCGCAGGCATTATGCGAATTATTTCAAGGGCTTG
>CAIQQJ010000027.1 GCA_903873905.1 uncultured Flavobacteriales bacterium | reverse complement strand
CTCAGCATATACCACAACGGGAATTATTTTCTTTTCCATATGCAAAGTTAGTGTTTAGTTCGGAGAATTTAGTTCGGCGAAAAGGCCTTTTGGTTTTTTAAAGCCAACTAACATCCTTTTTTTGATTGCCAATGCTGCCTTCTTTTTTGCCCCTTTTTTCATTGGGCGTGCCCCTCCTGCGTCGGGTCGGGCTTTCCGTTACAAGTCCTCAGTCTTAGGTGTCGGGTTTTAAAACCCGACACCACGTCTTCCGGGCTTTCCTCTGCAATCCCTCACGCAAAAACAACAAACCACTAACAATGCCAAAGGCATCCCTTCGGGACAAACCACTAACTTTACCCCGTGTCAAAACAAACAGATTTCCTAATCATCGGTTCCGGCATTGCAGGATTGACTTACGCTTTGAAAGTTGCAGCTCATGGAAAAGTTTTCATGATCACGAAAGCAAACGAAGACGAATCGAATACAAAATACGCGCAGGGCGGAATTGCGGCAGTAATGCCCGGCTCAAATAATTCCAATGCCGATCAAACTGATCCATACAAAAAACACATTGAGGATACCATAGATTGCGGCGATGGATTGTGCAATGAGGAAGTGGTGAACATGGTCATTCGTGAATCCACAAAACGTGTAACCGAACTTGCAGAATGGGGTGCTAATTTTGATAAAACGCCAGAAGGCGATTACGAACTCGCGCGTGAAGGCGGACATTCAGAACACAGAATTCTTCATCACAAAGACATTACCGGATATGAAATTGAACGCGCTTTATTAAATCAAATTCATTCACATCCAAATATTGAAATTCTCGATCACCATTTTGCAATTGAAATCATTACACAACATCATCTTGGTATCGATGTAAATTCTCGCACACCAGACATTACCTGTTTTGGTGCATACGTAATGGATTTACGTTCGGGTAAAGTTGAAACTGTTCTTGCAAAAACCACACTCATTGCAACGGGTGGCGCTGGACAAGTTTTTCAAACCACCACCAATCCAACGATTGCAACCGGTGATGGAATTGCAATGGTATATCGTGCAAAAGGGAAAGTGGAGAATATGGAATTCATGCAATTTCACCCCACTTCACTTTACAATCCTGGTGAGCGACCTTCTTTTCTTATTACAGAAGCCATGCGCGGTCATGGCGGAATTCTTCGCACGCGCGATGGAAAAGAATTCATGCAAAAATATGACGCAAGAAAATCATTGGCTCCACGCGATATTGTTGCACGTGCCATTGACAGTGAAATGAAACACACGGGCGATGATTTTGTTTATCTCGATTGCACACATCTCGATTCAGAAGATTTGAAAAAACACTTTCCGAATATTTATCAAAAGTGTTTGACAATTGGAATTGATATTACAAAAGATAAAATCCCAGTTGTGCCTGCAGCGCATTATTTGTGCGGTGGAATAAAAGTTGATTTGAAAGGAAGAAGTTCGATTGTAAATTTATACGCTGCAGGTGAATGTTCTTGCACTGGCTTGCATGGCGCAAATCGTTTGGCTTCAAATTCTCTTCTAGAAGCGGTGGTTTATTCTCATGAAGCGGGCGAACATGCCATTGCTAATTTTACCAAGATTGAATTTCAAAAAAACATTCCTGAATGGAATATCGAAGGAACCGATGCGGCGGAAGAAATGGTTTTGATTACGCAAAGCATTAAGGAAGTACAATCCATCATGAGCAGTTATGTTGGAATTGTCCGATCCAACATGCGTTTGGAGCGCGCACATGATCGACTTGAAATCCTTTGGAGAGAAAATGAGGCCTTGTATAAAAAGATTACGTTGTCACAGCAAGTTTGCGAATTGCGTAATATCATCAATGTAGCATACATCATCATTAAACAAGCGAGAGAAAGAAAGGAAAGTAGAGGCTTGCATTATACAATCGATTATCCACCGTTGAAAAAATGATTGATAAAACAGTGATTGGCAAAGCTTACTTTTTTCAATGTCACTCTTTATAATTTGATAATTCAAACTATCTTCAACTAATAATATTCATAGCCATGAAAACCTTTAGAAATATTTCCATCATTACATTCCTCCTTTCCCTTTTCATCGGAGTGAATTTGAATGCGCAAGCCGCACCAAAAACCACAACAATTAAAATCACCACCTCCGCCGAATGCGATATGTGCAAAAAGCGAATTGAATCGGAAGTCGGGAAAATGAAAGGTGTGAAAAAATCGGAACTCGATTTGACAACAAAAGTTATCACGGTAGAATACAATCCAAAAAAAACTTCACCTGAAAAAATCAGAAAAGCCATTTCAGAAATTGGTTATGATGCTGATGCTGTGAAGGCAAACAACAGAGCAAGTAAAACGTTGCCTCACTGTGCTCCTACACAAGATTCTGTTCCACATTAATTATTCAAGATTTTGTTTTTGGACAGCACATTTTTTGAATCGCAGAATTTCCTCTTAACAATAATAATATGGCCTTAATAAAATCTGTACTGGGAGTTTCCCCCCAATTCGGAAACGATTGTTACCTCGCTGAAAATGCAACGGTAGTCGGTGATGTCATTTGTGGAGACCAATGCAGTTTCTGGTTTAATTCAGTTATCCGTGGTGATGTGAATTCCATTCGCATGGGAAACAAAGTGAACGTGCAAGATGGTGCAATCGTTCATTGTACTTTCAATAAAACAGTTGTCACAATTGGGAACAATGTTTCCATTGGACATCGTGCCATTGTACATGGTTGCAACATTGAGGATAATGTTTTGATTGGAATGGGTGCAATAGTAATGGACAATGCAAAAATTGGAACAAATTCAATTATCGGTGCGGGAGCAATTGTGACAGAGGGAATGGTGGTTGACCCAAATAGTGTGTATGCAGGAATTCCTGCAAAAAAAATCAGAACGATCAGTCCAGAATTATCAAAAGGGGAAATTGAAAGGATCGCTGACAATTATATTTTGTATGCGAGTTGGTTTAAAGATTAAAAATTAAGGATTGAAAAAAAACAATCCTGAATTTTTAATCCTTAATCGATCTAATTTCCGAAGTTTCCCCTGTCAAAACAAAAAGTGTTTTTGCAAAAGCAGCTGCAACTCCACTCGTATAATATTCAACTGCCGCTGAATCCTGCCTTTCATTATTATTGAGAATCTTTTTTTCTTCAAGAACTCTTTTCACTTGTTTCGCAACAGCGGGTGCAGGATCAATCACACGAACTTTTTCTCCGAGAATCTTTTTGATCAGCGGCATTACAAATGGATAATGTGTGCATGCCAAAACCAAAGTGTCAATTCCTTTTTCAATCATTGGCTCTAACCAACTGCGTAACATCATTTCTGTTTTTGGCGAATCCAATTCTCCTGCTTCAATTTGCTGTACCAATCCCGGACATGGTTGATTCAACACTTTTACATTTTGCGCAAAACGTTCAACAACCGATGCGAATAATTCTCCTTGAAAAGTTGCGGTGGTTGCTATCACTCCCACTACACCCGATTTGGTTTGTTCCGCTGCAGGTTTTATTGCAGGTTCCATTCCAACAAAAATAATTTGCGGATGAATTTCCCTTAAATTTTTTAGTGCTGCCGCTGAAGCAGTGTTACAAGCAATGACAATTACCTTGCATTTTTTTTCAAGCAAAAAATCTGTAACATGTTCACTGAATCCGCGAATTTCATCCAGTGTTTTTTCGCCGTAAGGAAGATTTGCATTGTCTCCGAAATAAATCAAATTTTCTTTTGGCAACAATTCACGTATTGCACGCAACACACTCACGCCACCGATTCCGGAATCAAAAACACCAATTGGATTATTGGAAGACATAATGCAAAGATAGACGTGAGATTTGAACCAAAAGACGAGAAACAAAAAAAAGCACCTCGATTAGGAGGTGCTTTTCAAAATATTTTTTTTTGTTCCCTTTTTTAGGGGGAAACAATTATTTTCCTCCTGGTGCTGGGGCAGGTTTCACTGCTGGAAGAGGAATTTTCAAGGCATTACGCACATCGTTAAAAATATCGTCAGTTGGAGCTGCATACAATACAACAAGTGATGATTGACTGCTATCAAGAACATATTTATATCCTCGAGCAATTGCAACATCTTTCACAGCTTTTTGAATTTTAAGATAAACTGGTTGCAATAATGCAGCGCGTTTGTTTGTAAAATCATCCTGTGCATTTTGCTGGAAATCCTGAATGCGTTGTTGAAGGTCCTGCAATTCTTTTTGTCTGTTTGCTTTCAAGATAGGGCTTAATGTTTTTGACAACGAATCAAATTCTGCAGCCTTTTTTTGCAATTCCAATTGCATGGTATACATTACTTGTTCAAGTTCGTTATAATAACCCTGAGCCGAATCCATAGCAGCTTTATAAGCTGGCATGATTTGCAGTAAGGAGTCAAGATTAATATGCGCCACGGTTGTTGGAGTTGCTTTGGCTTGAGCCTGAGCAAATTTTGGAACAGCTACGAATAATAGGGCAGTAATGGCAATCGATAGATACTTTTTCATGTTCGGATTAAGTGTTGATTTTAATTTATTTGGGTATTGTTTTTTTATTTGCCACCAGGCGATTTATCTGAACCTCCACTACCGGTTTTTTTCCAGCCGAGGATTTCCAAAACGTCATCACTTTTATCATATTTCTGATTGGTATAAAGCATTGTAATGTCGCTGCTCGCCTTGTCAAAAACGATTGCAAATCCACCGCGATCTGCCATTTCTTTTACAGCATTGTAAACCTTGTCCTGAATTGGTTTAACGAGTTCTTGGCGCTTTTTGAAAAGTTCACCATCGACGCCAAATTTAGATTTCTGAAATTCCTTTGCATCTTTTTCTTTCTCCACAATTTCAGCTTCACGTTTCTGACGGAGTTCGTCTGTCAACAACAGTTGTTCCTGCTGAAAGTTTTTATACAAAGCGTCAATCTGAGCATATTTTCCTTCAACTTCCTTTTGCCAACCAATGGAAAGTTGGTTCAATTGATCCTGTGCTTGCTTGTATTCCGGACTTTGATTGAGAATATAATCCGTATCAACAAAGCAAAACTTCTGGGCATAGGTGAAGCCTGTTGTAGCGATCAGCGCTATGATGCAGGCGATGACTTTACGTTTCATGGTTGCAGTTTTTATACCAGTTTTCAATAGATACTCAAAACGAGCGGCTAAAGTACAATTTTTAGACAATTAGAGTTCACCAAGGTTCATACCTATCGTAAAGTGAACTTGCGATTTTTGCATGAATGGCGCCGACGGAACATTATCAAAACGATAACCCCAATCAAGGCCAAGCAATCCAAACATTGGCAAAAACACCCGTACGCCAACACCTGCAGAACGATATACATCAAATGGATTAAATGCTTTTATCGTATTCCAAGTATTTCCTGCTTCTGCAAAAGCCAAGCCATATACGGTAGCACTTGGATTCAAAGAAACGGGATAACGCAATTCCCATGTGTATTTAGCAATAATTGGCGAACCTGTTCTTGATGCCGTCAATGCTTGATCATCATATCCACGATCTGCAATAATTTCGCGTCCATCCAATGCATAACCAGTCAATCCGCTTCCTCCTAAGTAAAAACGTTCAAATGGGGAAAGACCGACTGCCTTGTTATACATTCCCAAATATCCAAATCCAACTCGCGTATTTAATACCAAATTTCCTGCCAAACGAGTGAACCAGGATGAGGTGAATTTCCATTTGTAATACTCTACAAATTTGTATCGCTCCTGGGTGGTAAGTGTACTGTAATCTTTATTGTTGAACAATGAATATGGAATCGTGAATTGGCCAATGAGTTTGATATCAGAACCACTTCGCGGATAAATTTGTTGGTCGGTGGAATTTCTGTTTAAGGTAAAGCGTGCACTTGCATTGTTTGAATAACCATCAGAGAATGCAAACACAGAAGCAAAATGATTCAATTGATAATACTGATAATTCAATTCCATATACAATTGGAAAAAATCATCTGGTCGTTTTAATCGCATTCCGAATCCAACTGAAGCGCCTGTTATTTTTACATCCTGTCGGCCTGCATCATTTCTCATCAAGCCATTCGACTGAACAGAACGATATAATGTAAGAGACAATGAGTTTGGTTTTTTCCCTCCAAGCCAAGGCTCAGTAAAAGAGGCATTGTAAGATTGAAAATACAAACCATTAGATTGTGCACGGATACTTAATTTTTGGCCATCACCAGAAGGAAGTGGACGCCATTCACTTTTGTCCCAGAAATTATGTGTCGAGAAATTATTGAAAGAAACACCTAGTGTTCCAACAATTCTATTCGCTCCCCAACCACCGGAAAGCTCCACTTGATCAGAAGGTTTTTCAACCACTACATATTCAATGTCAACAGTTCCATCGCTTGGATTTGGCTTTGGATTAATCTGGATTTTTTCAGGATCGAAATATCCGAGTGTTGCCAATTCGCGTTGTGAACGGATCACATCAGAACGACGGAATAATTGTCCTGGACGCGTGCGGATTTCACGCATCACCACCTTGTCATTGGTTTTTGTATTTCCAACAATGGTCACATTTCTAATCGTTGCCTGACGGCCTTCATAAATGCGCATTTCATAATCAATCGAATCGCCGTGAACATTTACTTCAATAGGATTAATTTGGAAGAATAAATAACCATCATCCATATACAATGCACTGACATCATTGCCTTGTTGACTTTGGTACAAACGCGATTCCAATTGTTCTTGGTTGTAAACATCCCCAGATTTAATTCCCAAACGATCATTCAATTGTTCCGAAGAATATTTTGTATTTCCAACCCAAGTAATTTTTCCGAATTTGTAAATGTGTCCTTCTGAAATATCAATTTTAATGCAAACACGATTCGGATCGGATGCCGATTTCCACACTGTATCTTTCACGATTTTTGCATCGCGATAACCTTTCTGATTATACTTCGCAATTAATTTCGTTTCGTCTTTTTGCAAATTGTCTTCAAGATATTTTGACGATTTGAAAAACAAATACCAATGTTGTTGCTTCGTGTCTTTCAACAAGCGACGAACTTTTGAAATTTTAAAATCCTTATTTCCAGTAATGATTACATCTTGAATTCTGACTTTTTTGCCTTTATTTACAACGATATCAAATTTCACATAATTCCCTTTTGCAACAGCTCCTTTTAAGGTATCAGGCATAATCACTAGATCTGTTTTGCAATTCATGTAGCCATCCAAACGGAAATGTTCATTGACAGTTTCAACAATAAAACGCTTTCTGTATTCCGTCAACATCATTCCACCCAGGCTTCCAATTTTTTTGTCAAGATCTTCTTTTTCATTTTTCTTGACGCCAACAAATCGGTGAACCGTAATTTTCGGCATTTCAGTTACAATAATATTCAACCAGATATATTCACCCTCGACTTTCGCTACTTCAATTCGCAAATCTTCAAACATGCCTTCTTTCCAAAGATTATCAATGGCCGCGGAAGTTTTTTCACCTGGAACATTGATCTTGTCTCCAATTGGTAATCCAGAAATTAAACGCACCACATTGGAATCAACAAGTTGACAACCGTGAACATAAACGCCAACGAGTGTGTATTCTTTTACACTGGAATAATCAATCAAATTATTTTGGGCGGAAAGAAATCCGGCTACAAAAACAAAAAATACTGAAACGAAAAGTTTTTTCATATAGAGTCCGCTAATCAGCGGGTAGAATAATTACAATGGGAAATTCCCAAAGCTTGAATTTACTGTTGAAGCATTTGTGCACTGGTTTTTCCGAATCGCCTTTCGCGACCCTGATAATCAAGAATCGCTTTGTAAAATTCTTCCTTATCAAAATCGGGCCACAATGTTTCGGTGAAATAAAATTCAGAATAAGCGATTTGCCAGAGCAGAAAATTACTGATGCGTTGCTCTCCACTGGTACGAATCAATAATTCTGGATCAGGAAATAATGAAGTGTTGAGTTGTGCAGAAAAAAGTTCCGCATTAATATTTTTTGGTTGCAATTTTCCTTCCACAACTTGTTGCGCAATTTTTTTTGTCGCCTCCACAATTTCCCATCGAGAACTGTAACTCAGGGCGAGAATTAAGGTCATGCGTTTATTATTTGCCGTATTTAAAATTGCTTCGTCCAGAACTTTCCGACACGCATCAGGCAAACTATCCGTATCGCCTATAACTGCAAGTCGGATGTTATTTTTATTTAAAGTTGCAGTTTCAGCATGAATGGTGTAAACCAATAATTCCATTAGCGCATCCACTTCATCTTTAGGCCGATTCCAATTCTCAGTAGAAAAAGCGTAAAGCGTTAAATATTTAATTCCAAGTTCTGCCGCAGCCTCTGTTGTTTCGCGAACGGAAGTAACGCCACTTTGATGTCCAAAAACACGAACCTGCCCTTGCTGTTCAGCCCAACGTCCATTTCCGTCCATAATGACAGCTACGTGTTGAGGTAAACGGGTTATATCGATTTTTTCTTTTAAGCTCATCCGCGCGGAGGTTCCGACTGTATCATTAATAGGCTGAACAATGTTTTGGTTTGTCAGCAAGTTGGAAAGTTATTGTCAATCCGGCGAAAGAATACCAATCTTTATTTCTAGGATTTCCGCGTTGAAGACCAATATTGGACCCACCAGTAGTGCTTCTATCTGCAACAGCAGCTGAGATCGCTCCATTGTCAGCTTTGAGTTGAGCTGGATCTGCATAAACTGTACTTACATCATCTAAATAATCTGTGAACGTTTTGCGCATTCCCCACTCTGCAACAAGACCAATTCGTTTTGAAAGATTGATTCTCACACCTGCTCCAAATGGAACTGAAATTTGTGTTTTCCTGTACGCTTTTGATTGCCCTTCCGTTTTCAAAGGCTGTAAGGCAATCCATTGACTTCCGAAGGAGGCTTTTGGATTAAAATTGAAAACAGCCACTCCCAAAAACATGAATGGTGTAAACGCATGTTTTTCGTCGCCTATTTTATATTCAATGAAATTAAATTCACCACGACAGGCCAATTCATAAATGGAGGAACGAAAACTAAGATTACGTTGTTGCTGTTGGTAGGAACTTGAACGGGCGTCAATGCCCTGTACACTTCCAAATAAAGCACTTGCCGCCAAAGCAAAACGCAAATTAAAATTGTGACGGAAAACGACTCCACCGGCAGGACGAGTAAGGCTACTGAAATGTGCCGTTGGATTCAAATCACCAATGTAATAAGAGCCACCAAGCATAATTCCAACCTCATCCGATTTCTGCCCCTTTACTGAAAGGCTGAAGGCGAAAATCATGAATAAAAAAAGAATCCTTTTCATCCTTTTTGTTTTTATTGTCTAATTCCTTCAACGCTTTTTTTGAAGAAATGGTATGTCATTTTTTATTTCCTGCAAAGATAGCCGTTTTCAACGTTTGGAAAACGGCTTTAACATTCGTTTTAAACTGGATTTCAATACTTTCCTCAGAGAGAGACTTTGACTTTAAAAGCTAGTTTCTAGCATCGTGGCCCCAGATCAATTTTTCACGAATTGTGGTGAAAAAATGATGGTCGCTGAATCGAATGAGGCTTATCTTAAAATCTTCCTTTCGAATGGTCAATTCCGTTTCTTCAGAGAAAACCTCCGAACGTGCATCAAGCGTTGCCAAATGCTGATGACTTCTGCCCTCCACTTTCAAGGTAATTATGCTGTCGTCAGGAACAATGAGTGGACGAACATTCAGATTATGTGGGGAGAGAGGAGTAATGATAAAACTCTTCGCATCTGGGACCATTAAGGGTCCGCCACAACTCAAGGAATATGCCGTCGAGCCTGTCGAAGTGGCCACAATCAAACCATCTGCCCAATAGGAATTCAAAAACTCTCCATTTATGGAAGCATGAATAGTCATCATGGCAGATGTTTCTTTCCGTTGAACGGTAAATTCATTCAGTGCGAAATTGGTTTCGCCGAACAAATTATTTTTTGTTACGAGTTTGAGAAGCGTTCGTTTATCAATGGAATATTTTCTTTCCTTCAAACTTTCAACCGCATGCTCTACAGCTTCTTCAACCGTTACACCTGCTAGAAATCCTAATCTTCCGGTATTTACTCCAAGAATGGGAATACCCGAATTTCTTACGAAGGCAATTGTTTCAAGAATTGTTCCATCACCACCTAAGCTCAGAAGAAAGTCAGCCTGACCACGGATGGTGTTAAAATCATCCAAAGCTTTGACCTTTTTCCCAATCTTAAATTGTGATTCTAAATACTTGAGATAATCTGTCCCAACTAATATCTCACAACCGTTTTTTTCCAGTTTGTCAAAGAGCCCCTGTAAAATGGGAGGAAGAATTTTTTCGGTTATTCGGCCGTAAATAGCAACTTTCATGGCGTTTTAACCTAAACTTCTATCCTAATTTAAAGACGTTAGGACGACGTAAAGGTTGCCCAAAGCTACAAAAAGGGTGGCAAGTGTCATGTGACAAGTGACAGGAGGCAAATAATTGCGTTAAAAAGCGGCGCCCATGTGGATAAACAGCCCGTTTTCATTGCGGCGGTTGAAGGAATATTCAATTCGCAAGGCGACATCGTAATAGGTTATGAAGTCCAATCCCGCACCATAACCAAAAAGAAAATCGTTTCCCAGAAAATTACGGCTTGATGCTACTGATGAATTATCATCCACATAACCTGCATCGGCATATAATCCAGCATAAATGGCAAGATGTAAAGTGTTGAATTTTTCTATTGGCAAAAAAGGAATTTTAAAAATATGAGGGTTCAAAATTGCATAACGAATGGCTGTTTTGGCAACCACGTAACTCTGTCCATCGATCACATAATATTCATACCCCCTCACAAAATCGGAAAAGCCAAGAGCGCGTTGATGATAATAAGGGACTTTTGAAGAAGGCAACCACCGACCACGAACCATTGCACTGACATATGTATTCTGATATAGTTTAGCATATCCTTTCACACTTGCCGCTACAACAAATAAATTCAGTTTTTCGTCTGCAAGAATTCCCAAACCATGTTTTGTAATTTCTAATTCCTCAAAATTCCCCTTGAGTGGATAGGCCTTAATATCTCGATAATCACGCGTGATGTGATAGGAGATGGTAAAATATTCCATGTAATCTTTTCCAGCAACAAAATAATCAGGTGCAAGAGCAGTGATTGTATCAGTAACAGTCAGATTTGTATAGCGAAAATCGAGTGTTTGTTTTATGTACAAACCATTTCGTTTTGAAAATAAAATGCTTCCAGCTGTCTGCCCTCTAATCCTGAATTTTGGGTCTTTGTAATAGATCAATTTATTATTTTGGGTTGTAAAAGAAACTTCGTGATTTCGCGTATATGTCCCAGTAAAGGTCATTCCGAGATTCCCTTTTTTATTGAGATAAGGAATTGAATATTGCCCACCGAATTGCTGTGAATATCCCAATCGGCAAATCAATGCAATCGATTCTTTTCGTCCGCGGAAATTATATCGAGTGAGGTAAAAACCATAACTCGCTCGATCCAAATTGTGGCCGTTTCTCCACCACACATTAAAATTCTGCTCTGCAACATCAAAAACAGGAACGGGCCAGGTGTACCATCGCTCTTTTACGTTAATGGTCACGGCAACTGGAATTATTTTGGATGCTGAAGAATCTTTCAAACAGGAAGACTGAACTGTGACAAAATTGAAAAGCGAAGTATTCAATAAATTTTCCTGAGAGCGCAATGATTTTTTTTGAAATTCGGTTCCTGGAATTGTATCGCCAACCTTAAATGTTAGTTCATGTTCCATTATGAAAACTTTCGTTTGTTTATTACCGGAATAAACAATTGAACGAATAACGTAAAAGGAAGAATCAGAAAATACGGTGTCTTGACTGAATAGAAATTGTGGAAATATTATTCCAAAAATTATTGGAATAAAAAAAACTAATCGTCGAAAAAGAAAAAAAGGCTTGAGATAAAATGACATTCAGACCAAAGATACCGAAACTGATTTCAAATTTGCTGATTACAAATTACAGATGTGTCGATTACGGATATTACTTTGAAACGAAATCCGAAATCAATTATATATTGATGTAATTCATGAACTCATCATAACGACTTCGCATGTCTTCTTCGTATGAGCTTTGATGAAAAGTTGCTTTTACATCGTAATTATAGCGCGTAAATGTTTGAAGAATTCGAGTCAAATCATCCATGTTTATTTTCAGCGTCACTTCCACTTTTGTAGAATTGGGAATACTCGCTACATAAGCACTTAAAATTTTTGCGTCATTGCTCTCAATAATTTGGGAAATCTGAGCAAGTGAATAATCGACCTTATTTACCTCTAGCACCATAATTCCACCAGGTTCACGCACAGCGGCAAGACTTGACAATTTTTCTGCAAGGCGAGGAAGCGTAATGCAACCCACAAAATTTCCTTCTTCATCTGTCACTGCAATAACATCAAGCGAAAGTTCTGCCATCAGTTTCAGCACATCGTATGGATGTTGTCCGCCTAATAAATGGGGTTTGAGCAAAGCAAGTTTGTGAGATCCAATCGGTGCAGTTTGATCATTGAGATCGTACAATTCATCATCAGAAATCATTCCGATGAATTGTGTTCCATTGATTACCGGCAAATGTGAAACATGAAATTCATCCATCCAGCGCAAAGCTTTCTCAGCTGAATCTTCAATTTTCAGAGGTGGAATATCGTCGTTGATCAAATCAAATGCGAGCATGGTCAAAGTTTTGTTTGTTCAGAAAAATCCGAAGTATAGCAAAGGTATAGTGTTCTTTCAGGATATAACGCTTGATTGGAAAAAATGTTTTCTGGGTTTGGTATCAGGTTGCAAGTATCTGGTATCTGGCATTTTTGCAAATAAAATTTGTCCATTCTCGAAAAATTGTTTTGCCAAACAAGGAATTGGAATCTTTCAGAAAAAAAACAAATCCAGATACCAGATACTTGATACCTGATACCCTTTGAACTACCTTTGTCCCTCGCAACAAAAAACATGATCCGCCTCTCTGTCAATATCAATAAAATTGCAACGCTTCGTAATAGTCGTGGTGGAAATAATCCCGATGTTTCAAAAGTGGCGATGGATTGTGAACGTTTCGGTGCGGAGGGAATTACGATTCACCCACGACCAGATGAGCGCCATATAAAATACAGTGACGCACGACAAATTCGCCCCTTCATCAAAACTGAATTTAATATTGAAGGAAATCCGCGCGAACAAAGATTTCTGGATTTGGTGTTGGAATTAAAACCACATCAAGTAACATTAGTTCCTGATGCCACCAACCAATTGACATCTGATCATGGTTGGGATACCATTGCGAATAAGGAATATTTGCGCGAAATAATTTCAGAATTCAAAAAACTCGGTATTCGCACTTCCATTTTTATTGATCCCAACGTTGCAATGGTAAAAGGTGCTGCCCATACTGGAACAGATCGTGTGGAATTATACACTGAAAATTATGCCAAACATTTTTCCACAGGGAAAGAAGCTGCAATTGCTTCCTACATTGACGCAAGTCGTGCTGCGGAACAATTGGGAATTGGTGTGAATGCTGGTCATGATTTAAGTTTAGAAAACCTCTCCTACTTTGCACAACGCATTCCCAATTTGATGGAGGTTTCCATTGGGCATGCCTTGATTTCCGATTCAATTTATTTCGGATTGGAAAATACGATTAACATGTATAAACGTGAACTCAATTCGAATATTCGAGATTTGAATATTTGAGATTCAATAAAAAAACATTGCCAAAACAAAACTTCGAATTTCGAATTTTCAAATCATCGAATTATGAATTTATTTTTTAGAAAATCCGGCTCTGGCCAACCACTTATTATCCTTCACGGATTATTCGGCATTTCAGATAATTGGGCAACACTTGCAAAACAATTATCCGATCATTTCACCGTTTATGCTGTTGATTTGCGCAATCATGGACAGTCGCCACATTCTGACCAATGGAAATATTGGATCATGTCGGAAGACGTCTTGGAATTAATTGAGACTGAAAAACTGAAGGATGTGATTTTACTTGGCCATTCCATGGGTGGAAAAGTTGCAATGTATTTGACGCTTGATTCGCCGCAATTGATTTCAAAATTGATTGTCTGTGATATTGCTCCAAAAAAATACCCTGTATCAAATCAAGATGTAGTTGATGCATTATTGAAAGTTCATCCTGAAAAACTGGCATCGCGAAAAGAAGCAGAAGATATTCTTGCAAAAGATCTTAAGGACAATGGAACTGTTCAGTTTCTATTGAAGAATTTATATTGGAATGAATTGGCTGACGGAACAAAAAAATTGGATTGGCGTTTCAACCTTCCTGTAATCAGCAAAAATTTAGCAGCTGTTTCTGAAGCAACGGATGAACCAGCGGGAAGTGATATCCAAACACTTTTTATTCGCGGAGAAAAATCAAATTACATTACCAAAGAAGATGAAGCCGAAATCAACCGCGTTTTTCCTCGCGCAATGATTAAGACAATTCCCGGCGCAGGACATTGGGTGCATGCGGATAAACCAGAAGATTTATTCAATGCCGTAATGCAATTTTGTTTGTAGCATTATTCAAAATCAATAAGCCACAAACGTTTTCAAATGGTTTATAAGATTATCGGTTGATGGTAATGTGAATTTTTCGCCATTAACCCAGCAGTCAATTGAGATTGGTGTTGGTGCAACTTTACCATAATACGTTGTCCCTTTGTAACTGATAAATAATTTGGATGTAACAGTAAAATCTTGGTAGACAGCTTCAAAAGGAACTGCCTTTTCCAATTTTAATTTATCCTGAAGTATTTTATAATTATCAATAATGCTTTGACATTCTTGAACTGTCAATTCAATGAAAGCGTTATCATCCGCAGGTTTTGCAACAGCCCCTGGAAGTGGAGCTGGTGGCAATGCACCTACCATGAGTCCTTTGAGCGTTCCATATTTATAACCAGTAAAAACCAACGATCCTGTACCATTGGTGGCAGTGATATAACAAAGCGAATAAATTTTTATATCACTGAATTTTCCCTGTTCATGTGTTTCAATTTTATTTTTAATATAACCTTCTGCAGGATCACTAGCGGTTAGCATGTACATCGGATCACAACTCATAAGAAATGTTGCGATTAGCAGCGCCAAGAAAACATTTTTATTTTTCATAATTAGTGGATTTGGATTTTTGAAATATTGTTAGGGGTTTGAAATTGTTAATTCAAAAATAGTAATTAATCCAAATAATGTTCATTTCAACGATCACTTAATTTACTAGCATTCAAGGCTTTCAGCTGGTCATCTTGGTTATTTTTGACTAACTTCGATTTTCCACTCATCGAAAATATTCATCATGAAAAAAATCCTTACCCTTTTTCTTTTCATCGCCATCACCTCCGATGCATTCGCGTACAGCAAATATTGGATTGTTTTCACTGACAAAAATTCCACTCCCTATACAATAGGAAATCCATCCGCATATCTTTCTTCCCGTTCCATCACACGCCGAACGAATCAAGGAATTGCAATTACTGCTTACGATCTTCCTGTTGACCCAAATTATGTTTCGCAAGTATTGGCTACTGGAGCGGTTGTATTAAATTACAAATCGAAATGGATGAATGCCATTTCCATTACCACAACAGATGCAAATGCATTGCTTGCAATTCAGGCATTACCATTTGTGCAAAGTCTTTCATCCGTACAACGTCACGCCCACGCAGATAATTTTTCGGAAGAATCATCTGATATTCCTGAAACACAAAACCTACGTCAGGGAAACACTTCGCTCTTATCCTACAATTATGGCGGATCGTACAATCAGGTGCATCAAATCAACGTGGATTGCTTGCATAATTTGGGATATCATGGTGAAGGGAAAATTATTGCAGTCCTTGATGATGGTTTTAATAATGTAAATACGATTGCTGCATTCGACAGCATCCGTTTGAACAATCAGATTCTTGGTACTTATGATTTTGTTGCGGGTGTGCAAAATGTTTATGGTGTTGGCGGACATGGAACAATGTGTCTTTCTGATATGGCAGCAAATCTTCCAGGACAAATCATTGGCACAGCTCCGAAGGCTTCCTATTATTTACTTCGTACAGAAGAAGCGGCAACAGAATATATTATTGAAGAAGACAATTGGGTTGCAGGTGCAGAATTTGCAGATAGTGTTGGGGCGGATATTATTTCAACATCACTTTATTACGAACAATTTGACGATGCAACACAAAATCATGTTTATGCAAATATGGATGGACGCACAACCGTTTGCGCAAAGGCTGCAATTTTCACAGCACGTGTGGGAATGCTCACCTTCGCATGTGCAGGAAATTCGGGATCATCCACATGGTTTTACATTGGTTCACCTGCAGATGCAGATTCTATTCTTGCAGTTGGAGCAGTTGATGCAAGTGGAAATCTTGCCAATTTTTCCTCGCGCGGACCTTCAGCTGATGGAAGAATAAAACCGGACATCAGCGCGATGGGTGTAAATGCAGTTGTTGTTAATTCAAGTGGAAGTGTTACAACTGCCAATGGAACTTCGTTTGCAACACCACTTTCTGCAGGCGGTGCTGCTTGTTTGTGGCAATCATTTCCAGCAATGTCAGCAATGCAAATTCGACATTCCATTCAAATGAGTTCGAGTCAATGGGCGGCGCCTGATAATTTGAAAGGTTATGGAATTCCTGATTATTGTTTATCAAATGTTTTGCTTGAAACTCCCAATCAGGAAATTTCTCAGACCAATTATTTTTCCGTTTCTCCAAATCCGAATAACGGTGAAATGAATTTTTCTTATTCCTTTTTAGCAGGAGAAATAGGAACAATTGAAATTTTCGATGCAACAGGAAAATTGATCAAAGCCATTTCAGTTCAAGCAGGTGAGAAAAATATTCAGACCAATGATACTGCATGGAGTGAAGGAATTTATTTCTGTCGATTTGTTGTCAATGGAGAAATGGTCGGAAGTCAGAAAATTTCAGTGGTGAAATGAGGTGCTGATTTTTTGATCTGCTGATGTGCTGATGAAAAATCGCATATCACATTATCAGCCTATCAAAAGATCGTTTTATTTCTCATTCTTCCTTTTGTATCCAATCTTTTTCATTGGTTTGGAACTCACTTTAACAAATCGTCTTAAGGCCATAAAAATCTTCCCAATTTCCTCATCGTGTTGGCCAACTTTCGAGTTTTGTTCAAGCACTTTCTTTTCCAGCTTTTCGATTTTCAAAACAAGATCTTTTTGAGACAGAAAAACTTCGCGCATACGGGTGAAAACTCTAATGATCTGAATATTCACATCAATTGCGGTTGTGCTATTCAGAACGCTGGACAACATGGCAACACCTTGCTCTGTGAAAACATAAGGATATTTTCTATTGCCACCCCAATTCCTTTTTCCTGTCAAACTTGAAGTCACAAATTGTGACTTCAAGTTTTGAATTTTCGCTCCTGAGTTTGATATTCCATTTTGGCACATCAAGTTTTCATACTCATTTTCCGTTAGCTGAAACATAAAATCATCAGGAAACCTTCTAAAATTGCGCTTGACTGCTTGATTCAAAACCTTTGTCAAAACCCCATACATTTCAGCCAAATCCTTGTCCAACATCACCTTTTTCCCTCTGATAACATAAATGCGATTAAGAATTTTTTCTTCGCTTAATAAAACTGTCTTTTTCATACGCTTGCATATTAAAATAATTCATAAATAAAATTTCGAGCGGCAAATAAAATAAATATCTTTCATAAAAGTCGGTTTCAAACGACTAATCCCGATCTTTACGCCACAAATTATTTCCGAACTAAAAACCAAAAACTAATTACTAATAAAATGACCGCAGAAATCATTACCAACAAAGGCACGATGAAAGCAATGTTCTTCGAACAAGATGCTCCTTTGACCGTTGCCAATTTTGTAAAACTTGCCAAAGAAGGTTTTTATGATGGCCTAAAATGGCATCGTGTTCTTCCTGATTTTGTTATTCAGGGAGGTTGTCCAAACTCACGCGATGGTGCAACAGGAATGCCTGGAACCGGTGGACCAGGTTATAAAATTCCTTGCGAAGTAAGTGGTGGAAACCAATATCATGATAAAGGTGTTTTGTCAATGGCGCATGCTGGAAGAAATACTGGCGGATCACAATTTTTTGTGGTGTTGAGTCGTGCAAAAACTGCGCATCTTGATGGACAACATACTTGTTTCGGAAAACTAACAGATGGTTTGGATGTTCTTGATAATATTCGTCAGGGCGATTCTATTGATAAAATCATCATTCACGATTAAAAAAGAGGTTGCGATAATTTGTTTAATGCAAATTTTCAAATCCATTAATCAGATAAAAATGCCACTTGTAATACTTTATTGAAGTTTAACCAAGAAAGCCACGTACTATGCGTGGTTTTCTGCTATTATTGTGTCTATGGAAAACTCGACTACACCTCCTTCAAATCCTTTTGATGAAGTTAAAATTGTCACACCGCTCCACAACAAATTTCTTGAAATCGGTCGCAGTGGAAAAAATAATTGGTGGAGATACCTTCTTGGAATAGTTATTGTTTTTGTTGCTGGCTATTCTTTGCTAGGACAAATACCAATTCTTTTCTTGGCTTTTTGGGGAATGGGAAAAGGATACATCAACCAATTCGATCCTGATCTCCAAACAAAATTATTAAATCCCGCAATCATGCACATCGATCCGAACTTGATGTTGTTGATTGAACTTTTCATTTTTGTAGGAGCGATGTTTTCATTATGGATTGTTGTAAAATTCCTTCACAAGAAAAAATTCCTTTCCATCATTACTTCTGCACCAAAAATCAGATGGAAACGATTTGCCATTACTGCTTTAGTTTGGATGATTCTTTGTTTTGCAGGACAATATATTTCTCTGTTACTATATCCTGATAATTACACAGTTGTTTTTCAACTCAAACCTTTTCTCATTACATTATTAATCGGAATATTATTTCTGCCCATTCAAACTTGGTGGGAAGAATATTTTTTTCGCGGTTATTTATTTCAAGGAATTGGACAATTGACAAAAACACCGATCATTCCGATTCTCATCACCGGGACATTATTCGGACTCGTTCACATGGCGAATCCTGAAGTTGCTGCTTATGGTGTTGCAAATATGTTGCCCGCCTATATTATGCCGGGATTATTTCTTGCGATGATGGCTGCACTTGATGAAGGATTGGAAAGTGCGATGGGAATGCACTTCGCAAATAATTTATTCGGAACATTTGCCGTTACCAGTTCAAGCAGCGCAATTCAGGCCAATACAATTTGGCTCGCAAAAGGAATGAATCCTGGTGCCGATAATCTCTCTTTACTTTTTTCATTTCTCATTTTAATGACCATTCTTTGGAAAACAAATAAATGGGATTTCACAAAACTTTATCGTTGATTTTGAAAAACAATTTATTGCTTTTATTATTTACCGTTTTTTCAGGAAATGTTTTTTCCCAAGCGTCAATGCGAGAGCAAAGCATTGCAGTGGAGAATAAGTCCGCTTATTGTTTTTCAATTGACCTTACAAAACTGCATGACGATTTGCTTACGGTAAATCTAATTACACCGACCATGCAAATGGATACGGTTATCTACAGAATGCCTGCTATGGTTCCTGGAACATACAAAGTTTACAACTTCGGGAAATTCACTCATGGTTTCAAAGCGAAGGACAAAAACGGAAAAGAACTTTTCGTGAATCATTTCGATTTGAATTCGTGGAAAATTGGTGATGCAAAATCATTGTTCAGCATTTCTTATGATGTGGAAGACACTTGGGATTCAAATGCAAAAGGAGAATTTGTTTTTGAACCTGCAGGATCGAATTTTCAGTCCGACACCAATTTCGTTTTGAACAACCATTGCCTCTATGGTTATTTTGATGGAATGACTCGTAATTTTTACAAAATCACAATCACGCATCCTGTTGATTTTTTCGGATCAACTGGCTTGAGTGATGTAACCCGTGTCGCAAATACGGATACGTACCTCACACCAACATACATGCAATTGGTTGATGGGCCAATTATGTACAATCGACCCGACACTTCTCATATTTTTATTGGTGGTGCTGATGTTTTGATTTCGGTTTATTCACCAAACAAAATGGTGAGTTCTAAAATTGTCGCGGATAGTTTAAGAAAGTTGCTCGACATCCAACGACAATATCTTGGAGGAACATTGCCGATAAAAAATTACGCATTCATCATTTTCCTAAATGGAAATAAGCAAGGATTCAGATCAAGATCGTATGGTGCATTGGAACATTCCTATTCCTCGATGTATACATTGCCGGAGATGTCACAGGAACAAATTGCCCAATTGGTGATTAATGTTTCGGCACATGAATTTTTTCACACACTCACGCCATTAAGCATACACTCCAAAGAAATTGGCGATTTCGATTACAACAACCCGAAAATGTCTGAGCACTTGTGGATGTATGAAGGTTTGACAGAATATGCAGCACAACATGTGCAAGTGAAATATGGAACCATGAGTCTTGAAATATTTTTGGGAAACATGCATAATAAAATGGTAAGTGCTGATGATTACAATGAAGATCTTTCCTTTACAAAAATGAGCAAAGGTTGTTTGGATGAATATGAAGATCAATACACAAACGTTTATCAAAAAGGCGCCTTGATTGGAATGTGTTTGGATATTAGGCTGCGTCAATTATCAAATGGTAAATACGGAACGCAAGACATGATGCGTGATCTTTCCAAAAAATATGGAAAGGATAAATCCTTCGATGATGATTCCCTTTTCAATGATATTGTAAAATTGACTTACCCTGAAATTGGAGATTTTTTCAACCGATATGTAATAGGTTCTGAAATGTTACCCTTTACAGAACTTATGAATGCTGTTGGAATTGAATACAAGCGCCGTGGAACCGTGGAAGTGATGGATCCCCTTGGAGGATTCGGTATTCGTCTTGATGAAAATGGAAATTTGCGTTTGTCACCCGAAGATGTAAATGATTTTGGACGACAAATGGGTTTTGAAAGAGGTGATATCCTCGTTTCAATCAATGGCATAAATGTTACACGGCAAAATTACAGTGATGTTATAACACAACTCAAGTCATCTGTAACAGATGGTTCAAAAATTACAGTTAAGATTAAGCGTTTTGAAAATGGAAAATTCAAATCAAAAAAACTAAAAGGCACTTTGCATCCATCTGTCATTTCAAAACAATTCCAACTTACGCCCTTGAAAAACCCGACACCTGAACAAATAAAATTGAGAAAAGCCTGGATCAATAAATAAGAAAAGGGACTGAAGACTAGTGACTCGGGAAAAACATTTCACATCCCTTTCACTGGTCCTGAGTCCTAAGACCACATTATGTCAACAGAAACATCCCGTCGCGAATTATATTGGTGGTGCCAACTTGGCGGTTGGATGTTGTATGTTCTGCTCAATGGTTTTTATGTTTATCTCAAAGGCGATTTCAATGGCACATTTGCATTTTCACTGGTATTCATTTTTCTTTTTGGAATAATACTCACCCAATTTCTTCGGTGGGTAATTATTCGCTTCAACATTCTAAACCTTTCCCTTCCTAAAGTCATTCCGACAATGCTTTTACTGAATATTCCATTGGCGATGATGATGTTGCTGATTCAAAATGGATTTGACCGAATCGCAACTGGCATGGAAACCAACATGAATTACGCGGCATTATCACTCACCGTTTTGAATTTCCTCCTCGTCTTTTTATTCTGGTCGCTGATCTATTATCTCGTTCATTTCATTGAGAATTACAAAAAAGCGGAAATTGAAAAATTTCGTTGGCAGGCTGCCATACATGAAACGGAATTGAACAAATTAAAATCTCAACTCAATCCACATTTCATGTTCAATGCGATGAATTCCATTCGTGCCTTGGTGGCGGAAAATCCATTGCGTGCGAAAGAAGCCATAACGCAATTTTCAAATTTGCTTCGAAACACTTTGCAAATGGGAAAATACAAATTCATTCCGCTTAGTCAGGAATTGGAGGTAGTGAAAGATTATCTCGCCATCGAAGCTGTTCGCCTCGAGGAAAGACTAAAAATAGAATGGAATATTTCTCCAGAAGCGGAATCATGTGAAGTTCCGCCATTGATGATTCAAACCTTGGTTGAAAATGGAATCAAACATGGTATTGCAAGATTGCCTGAAGGAGGCAAACTTTATATTGAAGCAAATAAAATCCCTGAAGGTTTGGTGCTCACCATTCGTAACAGTGGCCAATATGACGCAATCAAAATTCCTGAAAGTGGTTTTGGAATGAGAAATTCCATTGAGCGATTGCAATTATTATACAATGGCAAAGCAACCTTTTCCATAGTAAATGAAGATTCGAAAACAGTAATCACAAAACTATTCATCCCAACAAGCATCGTTGCGACAAATAATTAATAAGTAATCCCATGAAAGTAATCATCATCGACGACGAACGTTTAGCAAGGCAGGAATTAAAATCCATGCTCAGCACATATCCTGGAATTGAAATTGTGGGTGAATGTGGCGACGTAAAATCAGCTATTGAAACAGTAAACTCAATAAAGCCAGATGTTATTTTTCTCGACATACAAATGCCAGGAAAAACAGGATTTGATTTACTCGAAGACTTGACTTTTGTTCCTGAAGTTGTTTTTGTTACCGCACACGATGAATATGCCATCAAGGCTTTTGAAGTAAATGCGCTGGATTATTTATTGAAACCAGTTCAACCTGCAAGGCTTTCTGATACGATCAAAAAATTGATGTCGCATATTGCAGAAAAGAAAAACATTCCAGAAAATGCAAATGCGCTCAATGAAACTGACCAAGTTTTTGTAAAAGATGGGGAAAAATGTTGGTTTGTGAAATTGGGTGAAGTGAGATTGTTTGAATCGGAAGGGAATTATGTAAGGTTGTATTTTGGCACAAGCAAACCATTAATTCTTCGCTCCTTGAATTACCTTGATGAACGCTTGAACAATAAAACCTTTTTCCGAGCAAGTAGAAAACACATTATCAATTTGCAATGGGTGGAAAATATTGAGAGTTGGTTTAATGGCGGATTGTTGGTGAAATTAAAAGGAGGAGAAACTGTTGAGATTTCCAGAAGACAAGCCGTCAAGCTGAAAGAAATGATGTCGTTGTAATTATCAGATTTCAGATTACAAATTGAATAATCCGGAAATTAGAAATTCTCAATTATGGAATCGAATTGGCCCTCCGCTCTATCCAATCAATCATTCAGGAAAAAATTTATTATTAGTAATCTATTCCTTATTGCGGTACTGCTATTTTTCTTTTTCATTCTTCAATATGCTGAACATCGAAAGGGATTTGTCATTGAGAAAGGTTGGCTAACAGGAATAATTTCAGAACGCGATTTTTCCACTTGGATATTCACTTGTACCTACGTCGCTATAATTACTGGATTGATTTTTTGTTTGCCAAAACCTGAAACAACCTTACTGTTAATCCGCACT
Source organism: uncultured Flavobacteriales bacterium (assembly GCA_903873905.1). GTDB lineage: Bacteria > Bacteroidota > Bacteroidia > Palsa-965 > Palsa-965. The sequence goes on along the minus strand of CAIQQJ010000027.1, from coordinate 7,549 downwards.
TACCTCCTGCTCCAATTGTTTCGCGCAATTACCTTATTGCTACTTCCGCTCGACCCGCCACAAGGAATCATCCCACTCAACGACCCATTTCTTCACGCCACATTCTATAATGGCAGGGCAAACCTTAAAGATTTGTTTTTCTCAGGACATGTCGCCACACTTGTCATGTTCATCCCAATTATTCCCAACAAGTGGATTAAAATAATTCTGTCACTCGCAGCTTTCATTGCGGGAACTTTATTGGCAGCTCAACGTGTTCATTATATCGTCGATGTTGTTGCTGCACCAATATTCGCAATTATTGCATTTTTGTTGGCAAAAAAATGGTCAGAAATTTCGAGAGTAGAATTAATCTCGAATATATAGCATTCCCAATTTTTCGTTTTTAGATTATTTCTTCCTCTGGATATTCCTCTTCCACAACAATTTCAACCGGAATAAATGCCAATGCTACAAAAACTGCAACGATGGCAAGTAAAATAAAAAGCGATGTGTTATCTTGAATCATCATGGATTTTGTTTTTACAAATTTCCATGAATCATATTACCAAAAACTGAAGCTAAAATGAAGATAAGGTTATTGTTCTTCATTTATTTCCCGCTGTTCGATCAATAGTATCAACGCAACAGTTCGGACCGAAACAGTTCCGTATGCGAAATCAATTCTGGAAAAAATTCCCTGAAATCATTTTCAAATAAAGCATACTCTTTTTCCAAAGCATCTGCCGCCAATTCCATTTTCGATTCATACTTTACTCGCTTCGACATTCCTGTCAAAACAGTGCGAATTCCTTCAACTTCAGAATAAGCCATGAGCCAATCGTGCCTTTTCATATAGGTCAACATGTCCTTAGGCCGATCTGGAAATTTTTCAGAATGAAGTTCCAAAAGGGAATAAATACGTTGGGAATATACCGGCAAAGGTTCATTTGAAAATTCATTCCAGTTTTTTGCCAGAAAATGATCATAAAAAACATCAACAATAACACCAGAATAATGATTGAAATCAGCCCTCAAACGATCCTTGCTTCTAGAAGTAACAGCATGCGTATCGGTATAAAAATCAATTGAGCGGTGCATGCGAATTCCCCTCTGAAGCTCGTCACTGTAGCCTTCCAACTGATTTCCCTTAATCGAATCCGCAATAAAATTTCCCAAAAGCAGGTGTTCATGAGGGCCAGAAAGGTAAAAATGGGCTAGAAAATTCATTGCACATAAAGGTACGAATGCATTACCGTGGTAAGAAATTATCGAATAACTTTGCAGTGCTAACTTCTTATGAAGCATTTACTAAATATCAGTTTCCAGCTAGGCCTCTTTTTCCTTGTTCCGACATCCTTGTCTGCACAATCTGGCACATTAGCAAGTAATTCTCCCAAGCCATTTTCACTTTATGTTCCTGCTCAAGACAAACAGGACACTTCTGCAATGGCAAACCTTTATCTTGGCCAACCTTGGGGTTTGCAGGAATGTATCAGTTATGCCCAGGTTCATAATATTTCCGTTCAACAACAACAACTGAATGTAAAATTCGCACAGGCAAGTTTGCTTCAAAGTGAAGGGAACATGCTTCCGAATGTAAATGGATTTGCATCCCACACTTATAACAATGGAAGAACGATTGATCCTTTCACAAATACTTTTGCGACGAGCACTGTTCTTTCAGAAAATTTTGGAATCAGAAGCAGTATTACTCTTTTCGCGGGATTGCAAAATGTAAATACCTATAAGCAAAATCAATTTTCCCTCGAGGCGAATCGATATCAAGTTCTTCAAACGCAATATGATATCGGAATGAATGTTGCGAGTGCCTATCTAAATGTTTTGTACACACAAGAAGCGCTTGACCTTGCAAGTCAACAATCGGATCTTACACAAGCGCAAGTTGAGCGAATGCAGAAACTCGTTGAGGCAGGTGCGCAAGCCAAAGGAACATTATTGGATTTGCAATCGCAATTGGCAACGGAAGCTGTGAATGTGGTGAGTGCACAAAATTCTGTAACAATGGCGTATCTAAATCTCACACAATTAATGAATCTTGATTCAGCAGCAGGATTTTCGATTGTGAAGCCAGCACTCTCAGTTCCAAATGAAACCATTTTGAGTTCAACGCCCGAACAGATCTATCAAACCGCCGTTACAACAATGCCTTCCATCAAAAAAGCACAAATGGATTATCAAAGTGCTGATAAAGGAGTGGACATTGCTTATGGCGGAGTGAGTCCTTCAGTGGTTTTGTCTGGATCTCTTGGCACTGGATATTCTGGCGCATCGAAAACGCTTGCGAGTTCATCCTATAGCGGACTTGATACCATCGGCCTTACAACAGGTGGTGATTATGTGGTTATCCCAAAATACAACAACACTTATAATACAACTGCATTTGGTGACCAGTTCAACAACAACGTAAATAAGAGTGTTGGCCTTTCTGTCAACATTCCAATTTTCAATCATTTTCAAGTGAACACAACAATTGCTAAAGCTAAAATCCAAAGAGAGAATGCGCAACTCGGCGTTGATCTTACGGAACAGCAATTGCATAAAAACATTTCGCAAGCATATGCAGATGCACAAGCTGCTTTTCTAAAATACACCGCAACACAAAAAGCAGTTGATGCCGCGAAAGAGTCATTCAAGTACACGGAAAATAAATTCAACCTCGGTGCTTTGAATTCTATCGACTACAACAATGCTAAAAACAATCTTGCAAAAGCCGAGTCCAGTCTTGTTCAATCGAAATACGATTATATTTTTCGCATGAAAGTCCTCGATTATTACATGGGTAAACCGCTTACATTCTGAAGCAATTCTAAAATGAAAAGATTCCTAATCATCGGCGGATCACTCGTCGTCATCCTAATCGTAATCGTTATCTGGAAAAAAGGTAACGGGTCAGAAATATTAAAAGTCGCAACTGAAAAATCAATCAAACGCGACATCACTGAAATTGTTTCGGCCAGCGGAAAAGTACAACCGGAAGTGGAAGTGAAAATTTCATCCGATGTTTCAGGAGAAATTGTCGAGTTGCTTGTGAAAGAAGGTGACACCGTTAAAAAAGGTGATTTACTCCTTCGTATCAATCCAATTATTTATCAATCTGCTGTAGAACGAATGGCCGCAACATTGAATGGAACAAAAGCGCAAATGGCAAATAGTTCTGCACGAATGGAGCAGTCAAAATCACAATTGGTAAATGCGCAAGCTGCTTTTAACAGAAGTAAAAAACTGCACGATGAAAAAGCAATTTCAGATGCGGAATTTGAACAGACCAGTGCAACCTATCAAAGTGCAGTAGCGGATGTGAACGCCGCGATGGAAAGTGTGAAGAGTGCAGATTTTAATGTGAGTAGTACGCAAGCATCACTTAAAGAAGCAACAGATAATCTTGCGAAGACAACCATTTATGCACCTGTTAATGGAACCGTTTCTAAATTAAATAAACGAAAAGGTGAACGTATTATTGGAATGGCGCAAATGGAAGGAACAGAAATCATGCGTCTTGCGAATTTGAATGAAATGGAAGTGCAAGTTGATGTAAATGAAAATGACATTCTTCGTGTTGTTCCTGGTGATACCGCTTTGATAGAAGTTGATGCGCACAACAACAGAAAATTCAAAGGCATCGTTACTGAAGTTGCAAATTCCGCCAACACATCAGGAGTTTCTGCTGACCAAGTCACCAATTTCCCAGTGAAAATCCGAATCATCCGCGATTCTTACGAAGATCTCATCGATCCAAAACATCCTGAACGTTATGTTTTCCTTCCAGGTATGTCGGCTACAGTTGAAATTCAAACAAAATCTGTTTTTAATGTAATTACTGTTCCGATACAATCGGTTACAACACGAACAGATACCACTGCAAAAAAGTCAAAAGGCACAAGCATTACCATTGGCGGATCAAAAGAGGATGAGAATAAAGGTGGTGGTGATGAGAATGGAATTGTTGTTGGTGATTCTAAGAACAAGGAAAAGAAAGAAGAGAAAAAAGCCATTGAATGCGTTTTTGTTTACCGCGATGGAATTGTGAAACTCATTGCCGTTAAAACCGGAATTGAAGACAACATGTACATCGAAATTATTTCAGGACTTAAAGAAGGCGATGAAGTGGTAAGCGCTCCTTATAAATCAATCAGCACTCTCTTGAGTAATGGTGACAAGGTTGAAAAGGTTACCAAAGAGCAACTTTCTGTAATAGAAGAATAAGATTTGAAATTCGAAGATTTGAAATTCGAAATGCTTAAAACCAATCTTTAATTCATTCCTAGGCCATTCATTAAAATGAATTTCAAATTTCGAATCGTTCGAATAAAATGTTTCTTTTACTAATAGAATCTTCCACAACAATTTGTTCTGTCGCATTATCGCGTGATGGAAAAATCATTTCTTTCCGTGAAATCAATGAAGCGAATCGGCATGCAGAAATGTTAACCGTGTTCTGTGAGGAAGTTGTGAAAGAAGGCAATATTTCATTTAAGGATTTAGACGCGGTTGCCGTGAGTAAAGGTCCAGGCTCTTATACGGGTTTACGCATTGGTGTTTCCGCTGCAAAAGGAATATGTTATGGACTTAATATTCCATTAATAGCAGTTGGAACTTTGGAAGCGATGGCCTTTGGAATGATTTCCGAAGCACACGATGGCGACTTACTTATTCCAATGATTGATGCAAGAAGAATGGAAGTCTATTGCGCGATTTACGATCACAATGGAAATGAAATCATGGAAGTTGCGCCAATGGTTTTGGATGAAAACAGCTTTACGGATTCTCAAGCCTCAAATCTCACATCTCAAGTCTCACATCTCATTTTTTCTGGAGACGGAATGCCGAAGGCGAAAGAATTACTTTCCAATATTCCAAATGCTATTTTCACATCATCTGGAAATTGTTCTGCGAAAAATCTGATGGTTCCTGCTGAAAGAAAATTTCAGAAAAAAGATTTTGAAGATGTCGCCTATTTCGAACCATTTTATTTGAAGACCTTTCATCCTGGACCGAAGCGGTCGGAAGTGTGATCCTCATTATCCTACAGTTTGATGGAAAATATTTTTTTGAACTCTAGGTTTCTTTATTTTTGACATCCCTATGAAGCAGCATCTCACCCTACTTTTTTCTTTTCTTGCCTTACTTTCATTCGCACAAGTACCAACACAAACCGTTCGAGGACAAATTGTAGACAATCAAACCAAAAGCGAACTGGTTGGTGTAATCGTATTGATCGCAGATACTGGCACGATCATGCGCAATACCACAACGGATGTCGATGGAAAATTTCGTTTTGAAAATGTAACTGTTGGAAGACATTTGATCGTGTTCAAATATTCTGGTTACAAGGAACGATCCATGCCCATCATTGTTACTTCCGGGAAAGAAATTGTTTTGAACATCGAAATGGAAGAATCGGTAATTGAAAACGCGGAAGTTGTTATAACGGATGAATCGCAAAAAACCAAACCACTGAATGACATGGCCACAGTGAGTGCGCGCTCATTTACCATTGAGGAAACTTCGCGTTATGCAGGAAGTGTAGGCGATCCTTCTCGTATGGCAAGCAACTATGCTGGTGTGAGTGGCGCTGACGACTCCAGAAATGATGTTGTAATAAGAGGCAACTCACCACTCGGAGTTTTATGGCGATTAAATGGTGCTGACATTCCAAATCCGAATCACTTTGGTTCTTTTGGAAGTACTGGCGGACCCGTAAGCATGCTCAACAATAACGTGCTTGACAATTCAGATTTCATGACGAGTGCGTTTCCTGCTGAATATGGAAATGCAATTGCAGGCGCATTTGATTTACGAATGAGAAATGGCAATAATGAGAAATTTGAATTCCTTGGGCAAGTTGGGTTCAATGGATTTGAAGGAGGAATGGAAGGGCCATTTACAAAAAAACACAATGCATCCTTTTTAATCAACTACCGCTTTTCATCCTTGATACTTTTTGAAAAAATGGGTGCTGATTTTGGAATTGGAAGTGCCGTTCCCAAATACCAGGATCTCTCTTACAAATTTAATTTCCCGACAAAAAAATTTGGTGACTTTTCCATTTGGGGAGTTGGTGGATTGAGTTTTATCGAATTGGATGATTCCAAAATCGATTCCTCCAAATTGAATTTGTATGATCAAGGTGGATATGATACAAAATACGGAACTCGAACAGGTATGACAGGTTTAACGCATACCATGATCATCAATGCCAGCACCTACAGCAAATTCACATTGGCACTAACTGGAATGCAAAACTTCGTTCAACAAGATTCCTTTTCACGAGTTGATCATTCATTTTGGCGAGATTATGGAAGTAATTTCCGACAAACAAGAGCTTCTGCCAATTACATGTTGCTGAAAAAATTCAATTCAAAAAATTCATTGAAGTCGGGATTTTCATTTACAGATAATTTTATTTCACTTCATGACAGTATCAACTATGGCGTTTATTATTTCAGAAAAGTTCGAAATGTGAATACAACAACTTGGTTATTGCAGGCATATTCCCAATGGCAACATAAATTCAGCAACCGTGTCACGTTGAATCTTGGTGTTCATTCACAATTGTTGACCTTGAATAATTCTTTCAGTGTTGAACCGCGCGTTGGCATGCGTTTTCAAACGGGAGAAAAAACAGCAATCAGTTTTGGTGCTGGGATGCACAGCCAAATGCAAACCATTTTTACTTATTTCAATCAAACATTAATGCCTGATGGATCTTACACTTTTTCAAATAAAAATGTAGATTTCTCCAGAGCAATTCATGGTGTAGTAGCTTTCGATTGGAATTTCGCAAATAATTTTCGTTTGAAATCGGAAGTGTATTATCAATATCTATACAGCATTCCCTCCCTGCAAACCACTCCAATATTCTCAGGTCTGAATGAAGGAGCGGATTTTGGTGCACCAGGAATTGACAGTATGCAAAATAAAGGAACTGGAAGAAATTATGGAATTGAATTAACCGTGGAGAAATTTTACAGCAAAGGATATTATTTTCTTGTGACCACTTCCTTATACAGGGCCTTTTTCACGCCAAGCGATCACATCGAAAGACAAACTGCATTCAGTGGAAATTACGTTGTGAATTTACTCGGCGGAAAAGAGTTTAAATTGAATTCGAAAAATACCATTTCATTGGATTTAAAAATGAATTCCGCAGGAGGAAAACGTTACATCCCAATTGATCTTAACGCATCAGGAATTGCAGGCTATGCGGTTTACGATTATTCACGTGCCTATCAGGAACGCTATTCGGGTTACTTCAGAATGGATGGAAAAATCGGTTATATCCACAATGGAAAACATGTCACCCATCAAGTGGCCGTTGAATTTTTGAATTTCACCAGCAGTAAAAATGTTTTCTCAAAAGATTACAACAGACTTACCAATACAATCAAGACAAATTACCAAACAGGATTATTGGTAGTACCGAGTTATAAGATTTCATTCTAGTGAAGTTGAAAAGTTGAAAAGTTGAAAAGTTGAAAAGTTGAAAAGTTGAAAAGTTGAAAAGTTGAAAAGTTGAAAAGTTGAAAAGTTGAAAAGTTGAAAAGTT
>CAIQQJ010000026.1 GCA_903873905.1 uncultured Flavobacteriales bacterium | reverse complement strand
TGTCGGGTTTGAAAACCCGACACCACGGCTTCCGGGCTAAACGCTTCAATCGGGGCTATTTTACAACACATCCGTTTCAAACCACAATCAAGCACTAATGACTAATAATAAACTTTTTTATTATTTGAATCGTCTGTGGAATCGCTTCCAGATTCAACGTGTGTCCCACTTTTTCCAACACAATAAATTCAGAACCTGAAATATTTTCCGCAACATCTTTTGCAATGGAAGGCGGAATCAAAAAATCTTCCTCGCCTTGCACCACAACAACTGGAATTTTTACACGCTTCAATTTCTCCCGATAATCTCCTCGCTCATTTGTCCCTTCCATCAGTTTCAATAAACTATCCGTATCTAAATCACGCGCCACTCTCGATTCTTTCATGACTGAAATCGGAATCAAAGGATTTTCAAAATAGGATTTTCCCAAAACAATTGGCAACATCACATCCAGCATCAATGCATATCCACCTGCCTTTAATGCGCTAATCCAACTTTCGCCAATGGCATTGAATTGTGGCGTGGCATGGCCAAATGTTGAAAGCAAAATCGCTCCAGCAAATAAATCAGGGTAGTTCACAAGCAAATGTTGTGCTATAGCACTACCGTAAGAAATTCCGCAGAGGAATAGTTTCATTTTTTTCTCGTCCTCTCCTTGCAAGTTGAGGCTTGAAATTGAGGGCAATGAACTCAGCAAATCATAAACATCAGCCGCATGTTCATCATAAGTCCTAAACTTTTCCGCTTTCTGCGATTGTCCCTGAAAAATAAAATCAACCAACACCACCCGACAATCTGAATAAAAAGCGGGTGCAATTCCAGCCCATGAAAGGGTATTCTGTGAAAGTCCATTCAAAAAAACCAAAGTCGTTTCCGAATCGATTTTTCCTTGAATTTCATAATACATTTCCAAACCATCAGGAAGGCGATGAAGCATAAACTATCGGTATCTCTGCATTAATAAATCCTCATTAAATATACTATTTACAATATTAATTTATTCCACTTCACCAATTACCAGAATCAATACCAATTGCCAAACATATCAACAAGGATTTGACTTTGTAACCTTAATTTGCGGCGATTCGTTCTCAATTTGTTGATAAGATTTCATTCATAGACGGCAAAAAAAAAGGTGCTTATGTCCCATTTTTTTATATTTTTATTTAAGCAAACATTACAACCCCTTACCTGAATGAAAAAAAACCTACGTTTTCTCCTGTCATTTCTATTGCTATTTTGTTCCTTTTTCAATGGGTTCTCACAATCCGCATGTCCACAAGTCACCGTTGCTCCTGTTGGTCCAATATGTCCTGGAAACTGCACGTCACTTAATGCAACTGTGCAAGGTTCAGTAGCAACAACTTCCTACTCAGTAGCTGCAATTCCTTATACCCCCTACTCCTACATTGTGGGAACTCCTGTTTTGGTCAACATTGATGATGTGTGGACTCCTGTAATCAATATTCCATTTTGTTTTCAGTTTTATGGCAACACCTACAACCAATGTGTTATTGGTTCAAACGGATTGATTTCTTTTGATCTGACCTTGGCAAATGCGTATTGTCAGTGGAGTATTGGAAATGCTATTCCCACCACTTTGAATCCGATGAATACTATTATGGCCCCCTACCATGATATTGACCCTTCCATTGGAGCCACTTCCGACACTCGTTATCAAGTATATGGGACTGCCCCTTGCCGTGAATTTGTAATCAGTTGGTATAATATCCCAATGTTCAGTTGCAACAGCCTTTACGATAGTCAACAAATTGTATTACACGAAACCACAAATATCATTGATATTTTCATCACCAATAAACCTCTTTGCGCAAGCTGGAATGCAGGGGCTGCAATCGAAGGAATTCAAAATGCCACAGGAACCTTGGCTGTTGCTGTTCCAGGTCGAAACTTTCCAACAAATTGGGTTGCTGCAAATGATGGGCAACGTTTTATGCCAACTGGTGCACCACAGTATACAATAAATTGGACAGGACCTTTAGGTCCTCTTGGAAGTGCTAATCCAATTGTTGTTTGTCCAACTACAACATCAACATACACTTGTACCATAACAAATACAACTTGTTCTGGAAACGTGGTGGTGAATGGAACGCAAACAGTTACTGTTTCTTCACCATTTACACTCACTCCAGCTCAAACCAATGTCACTTGTTTTGGAAGTTGTACTGGAAGTGCTTCTGTTGTGCCGAGTGTGGGAGGAACTTATACTTATGTGTGGTCACCAAGTGTCAGTACCACTGGGACTGCGTCTAGTTTATGTGCTGGTTCATATTCAGTAAGTGTTACAAATACCACAGGTTGTACTGTAACACAATCTTTCACCATTACGCAACCTCCCGCCATAACCGCAACACAATCACAGGTTAATGTTACTTGCTTTGGCGCCTGCAATGGAAGTGCAACGGTTGTTGCATCGGGAGGAACGGGAACCTATACCTATTCATGGGCACCGTCGGGAGGAACAGCTGCAACTGCAAGTGGATTGTGCCCAGGAAATTATACCTGCACCATAAGTTCTCCAGCAGGTTGTACAATCACAAAAATATTCACCATTACACAACCTCCTGTCATCGCGTCCACACCATCACAGGTGAACGTTACCTGTTTCGGAAGCTGTACAGGCAGTGCCACGGTTGTAGCTAGTGGAGGAAATGGCACCTACACTTATTCCTGGTTGCCTTCTGGCGGAACAGGTTCAACTGCTTCTTCCCTATGCGCAGGAACCTACACTTGTACCATCAGTTCTCCTGTGGGTTGTTCTATAACACAAGCATTCAC
>CAIQQJ010000025.1 GCA_903873905.1 uncultured Flavobacteriales bacterium | reverse complement strand
TTCTAGAAACAACCTACTTCAATATCTTAAAGGGTTTCATATTACTCTCAACACATAATACATTAATCCTATTTAATAAATTAATCAAGTAATCACTCAACCTAATTTTATCCTCCTCATTCATAAAATAAAAAACACGATCAGAATTAATACAGATCATACATTTTTCCACATCACCCTCATCTGCCCAAAATTCAATATCTCCCATAAAAGAAAGCTTTTTTTCAGGTATCATTAAGACTGCCTCGTCACCAACTTTCACTTGATAACACTTATCAATGAACTTCACATCATTTACATCCATATCCTCGGCTAAGAGAACCATACAATTAAAATGCAGTAGTAGCGCTTCAGGAAAAAATAATTCATAGACAAAGATTTCCTTGTCCACGTCTAAAGACATAAGCTTTTCCAAGAACGGGGGATTCAATTTAGGGTTTGATAAAAAGACATTAAAAAAATTACTTACTTTAAATATCAACCCGATAAGATTAGACTTACTCACCGATGATACTTTGTAATTTTTTAAGTTCTGAGACAAGTCATCCAGCCAATAAACAAATCCAACATCAAACAGAAAAAAACGTTTGCCCTTTTCGATTAAAACAATTTCTTTGAGAGGTTTGGTAGATTCTGAATTCATGATTTAGATTTTAGTGTTAATCAAATGTAATTTATGTCACGAATAAAACATCCATATTTATTTCCTTCAAGGTCATATTTTCTGAAAATGTGAAAATTAGTATTTCCCTATCGTATCTGAAACACATTACTATTCTTCTTTTCACATTCCTTTAGCACAAGTACCTTCAACCATCTCACATCGGCATCATCAATGCTATTCCACAATTCCACGCACCTTTCAAATCTCCCCAAGTTCCTGCTCAATTCTGCAATCATTATTTTTTCATTCACGTCGTTGAGATCAAGCAATGAAATTAATTTTTCATTATTCTCTGTCCAGAGTGTTTTCTTCTTTTCTGATGTATACACCTTTGGTACACCAAAAAATCTAGACCATTTTCCAGGTTCTCTAATTCTATCATTAAAACACCACAAGATCCAATTTCGTATAAAAAACTCATCATAGGGATTTGTGTAAACCTTTTGGTCTAATGCCATGAAATATTCCTTGAGCGTTAGAAACCTTGCTTTCTCTGCATAATTCCAAATTTTGTTGTCAGCAACATCATCGTACTCGCCAATCTCATTGGTCTCATTTAACCAATAAATGGTTTTGCAATCAGAACAAATAGTAATAGCAGGCGACTCAGGAAGCATCGGAGCAATCTGCTTCTTATCAGAATAAACTTTTGCACCAAACGTATTCCCACTATAAAGACTTCGATTCGTAACCAGCTTTTTACATGTGGGACATTGGTATACTATTGTAGGGCCTGGTTTCATATTAATTCAATTTTAATTATTAAGTAATTGTAGTCGATTTAATGACAATAAAAAATCGGTTCACCTGTTCGAAACTTTTAATCCGTTCAAACTCACTCGAATTACAAATTCCTAACAATCCTTTTTTTTGACTCCAACTTTCTCAACTTTGAATTCCAATTTAAGCCCATGAAAAAACTTATTGAAATACGTGATGAATATCTTGCGAAGCTAATCTCAAGTGAATTTGGTTCCAATGAGCGAATCAGTAGTGGAATTCCTGCTCTTGATAAAATGTCTGCGGGCTTTTTCAAAGGGGAATTAATCGTATTGGGGGGCAGACCTGCAATGGGTAAAACAGCATTTTCCGTAACCCAGGCAATAGCGCTGCTGGAACAAGACATACCCGTTCTATATTATTCCCTCGAGTTGAGTGAACTGAAAATGTTATATCGGTTCATCAAACAAATGGGTGATCACAGATTATTTGCACATCCGTACACTGAATTCATTTCAGATCAAAAGGTATTTGAAATGGAATCAGAAAAACATATTGAAAAACTGAAAGCTTACCCACTTTATATTGTAAGTAATACCTCTGGAAAGATTCAGGATTTTGAAAAGGCAGTGGAAGAATTTCGTTTAATACACCCGAAGCGTGGATTTATCATTTTTGATTATTTGCAATTGCTTCATGATCGCGCTTATAATCGAGAAAATGAAATTGCAAGTGCTATTCGGAAATTAAAACTCATTGCAAATGAAACAGGTTATCCAATTTTTGTTTTATCTCAATTGAGTCGTGCGGTTGAAACGAGAGGTGGGGATAAACGTCCACAACTTTCTGATTTACGAGAATCAGGAGCCATTGAACAGGATGCAGATAAAATACTTTTTCTTCATCGCCCTGAATATTATGGATTCAATCAGGATTGTGATGGAAACAGTACAGCAGGGCTTGCCGAGTTCATTGTCGCAAAAAACAGAACTGGTTCAGTCGGAAGTTTCAATTTGCATTTTACCGATAGAACTGGATCCTTTTCTGATCCAGATGTAATCAACAAAACTAATTTTAGAGATATGCGAAAGGATGAATTCGGGGATGAACCTCCTTTTTAATTATGAAACATCAATGATCGCAGATTGACGAATGAAGAGTGATAAATTACATTTAAAATATTTTAATATGAAAATATAAACGGGTAGGATGAAAACTATGACTATACGGAGGGTTTCTGACTGTGTACCTGCAGTCTGCCGATAATGTCCGGTTCCGATCAACAATGCGTCCTGCGGACGCATTGTTGAAAACAAAAAAGATAGTTCTCCTACCCGTTTTACTCAGATTTGAATTCGTCCCAATAGAAGAAATTGACCTTGCCATGGAAAAAATATTCTGTTGGGACATTCAGTCTGAGAAATAATAAAATAAAAAATGACAAAAGAAGAATTATATAAGGAACTGGAAATAATTCGTGAGCAAAAGATCGAACAGGCACGATGTGAGCGCTATGAACAATATGAAGAACTACGTGTGTAGGAAAGAAACATCTTTGAACAATTTGCAGAATTTGAAATCCCCATGATGAAATAGAAGAATTGTCTGGACTAAAAAGCAAATACTTGGGATGGGTAAATCGCTTAGCTTTCATCAAAAATCATAAGGAAACTGCTCGCATGAGTAAAAGAGTAAATGAAATTAGAATTAAAGCATTAGCCGAAAAAGAAAACGATAATAAGTAAATTGAAATGCAAGCCAATGAATTAAAAAAAAGCATAATTATTCATGCTGAACGTTTCGAGAAAGTCGGAACACCAGAAAACCTCAGGCGTATGCTTAAGCTAACACCTGAGAATTTCCTCCAACTTCTTCAAAATCCCCAATACCAAACATTTTTTGTTCCAAAAAAATCCGGAGGACAGAGACGCATCGATGCGCCTTGTAAAGAATTGAAAAATGTACAACGAAAGATAGCATCCTATCTCAACGCACTTTACATTCGACACCAACAAATTTCCGTGATGGGATTTATTCCCTATCACGAAGGGGTAAATATGCAAACGGGAATTGTTGAGAATGCAAAACGTCATATTGGACAAGTATTCGTTTTGAATATGGATGTTGCCGATTTTTTTCCTTCGATCACCATCTCAGCAATAAAGAAAATGTTCATGCGATCTTTTTTTAATTTTTCGGAAGATCTCGCACACGTACTGGCACTTCTCACTTGTTATGAAGGAAAATTGCCACAGGGCTCACCTACATCACCAATGCTATCAAATTTTCTATTGTATGATGTAGACTTAAAACTCGCACAATTCGCAAGCGATCGACTTTTAACCTACACGCGATATGCAGACGACCTAACCATTTCAGGAATGCTTTTTCCACAAGATAAGATTGCGGAAAAAGTGCAAGAAATACTTTCGCCTTATGGACTTAAATTAAATGAAAAGAAAATCCGCTATCAATCTTATTGTGGAAGACAGGAAGTGACTGGAATAAAAGTGAATGTGAAATTAAATGTTGATCGGAAATACATTCGTCGCATTCGGGCGATTCTTCATTGCTGGGATATGAAAGGGATTGAGCAAGCTTCGTCTGAATTTAGAGATCGAACAATTTTGAATGCTCCTGAATTTATGAATACGGTGCGTGGAATGATTGCACATGTGGGGAATGTAAGAGGGAAGGATGATGATATCTATTTGAAGTTTAGGGAGAAGTTTGGGATGCTGATGAGTTTTGAGGATTTGTAG
>CAIQQJ010000024.1 GCA_903873905.1 uncultured Flavobacteriales bacterium | reverse complement strand
GTAAAAAGTATAATTGAAAATGCGAAATAATTTTTCCTACCGAATTTTGCTGAAAGCCATCCCGTCATTGGCAAAATGATCACATTCGCCACCGCATAAGCTGTCACCACCCAAGCCACATCTTCCAGCGTCGCTCCCAAATTTCCCATGATCTGCGTAAGCGCAACGTTCACCACAGTGGAATCAATCAACTCCAACAACGAAGCTGTGATCACCGTAATGACAATAATCCACTTTGCAAATCCTTCTCTGGCCATTTATTTTTCAGTTTGTTCGAGCGTAGTCGAAAACGCTTTAATCAATTATATTTTTTCTTCAATGATGAGGAGCACAACATTTTAGTTTCAATAATCTCATCACCTGCTTTCCGCTATTAGTCCTCAGTGCCGCTTGTCATACTGAGTGATCGACAAAGGAGATTGTATCGAATTATGACAAGCGGCACTTCCGGGCTAACCGCTGCAATCAGGGCTATTTCAAATCACTTCAGTTTTCCACAAAAATTTTTTCCATTTGAAATCTGCACATCATTTTTTCTCATCCGTATTTACCACCACAGCAACACTCATTCCCGGACGAAGTTTCGCAGCAAGTTCCTTATCAACTTTCAGTTTTATTTTAACAGGAATGCGTTGTACCACCTTCACAAAATTTCCAGTGGCATTATCAGGTGGCAACAATGCAAAACGTGCACCTGTCGCTCCTGAAAAAGATTCCACTTCTCCTTCTACTGAAATGTCACCGAATGCATCAATGTGAATATTCACAGTTTGACCAGGCATCATTTTTTCCATTTGTGTTTCCTTGAAATTCGCGATAATCCAAATTTTGTTTTCATCCACAATGGAAAACAGGGCTTGTCCCGCTTGCACAAATTGTCCCGGCTGAACGCTTTTTTTCGAAACAATTCCATCCAATGGTGCAATCACAAAAGCATACGATCGTTGCAAATTTGCAAAATCAAGGTCCGCCTGTCTTTGTGCAACAACAGATTCCGCAACCTTGATTTGTTCAATCACAGCTGAATTTTGTTTTTGCAAAGCGTCCATTTGTTTTTTTGCAACATCCAATTGCGTAAGCGCTGCATCACGTTCTGCTTTCACATTATCGAATTGCGATTGGGTGGTCGCATGTTGTTTCAACAATGCATCAGCCCGATCAAAATCCTCTTTTGTTTTCAGAACTTTTACATTAGCCAAATCAATATTTGATTTTGCAGTCGACACTGCGGCTGTTGCAGAGCCGTTGTTCGCTTTCACAACTTCCACATTTGCCCTTGCATTTTCCAAAGCCGCTTGTGCCTGCAAAACTTTAATATGCAAATCACGATCATCCAAAACAATCAGTGTATCTCCCTTATGAACGAATGTATTATCCTCAAAACGGATTTCGTTTACATAACCTGAAATTCTTGGAAGAACGGGGGAAATATTTCCCTCTATCTGTGCATCCTCTGTTGTTTCATGATGCTGATTGTACATATAGGTCTTGATGGCATAAATTGCCCCTATAAGCACAACAACCGAAAGAATGATTGGCGCGGTTTTTTTCTTTTTGCGTTTCACAACTGAAACTTCCTGTGTTGCATGATTCTTTTCCATGATTCTCTTTCTGATAAATAGTATTGAAATTATTTTAAATCTCCCGCCGATTGCTGCAACTTATAAAAAGAAAGTTGTGCATCAGCTCCTTGCAACACCAGATTCACCCGCGCTTGCAACAGTGCCGCATCTGCATCCAACACCTCACTCATCAATGCCGCTTGCTCATCATAACGCGCTTTTGTCATTCTATAATTTTCCTCTGCCTGCTTAACTGAAAGTGCAATCATCGGAATTTTATTAATCGTAGTCTGACAAAAAGAATAGTTCTTGAAAATTTCCATTTTCAGATTATCGTCAAGCATGGAAGACTGAACTTGCATTTGTGAAACTTGCTGCCGCGCATCCTCCACACTATGTCGACCTGTATAAAGGGAAGTCAAGTTCCAGGAAACGGTAACGCCCACATCCCATGTATTATTGAACTCATCTACCAATGGAAAAATGCGCTGATTCGGACGTGCGTCCAAATAATCTGCACCAAGACTTACCGTCGGATAAAAAACAGATTGCGCAATTTTCACATTTGCCTGCGAAGCCTGAACGCGAAGGTCCAATGACTTTTTTTCATTCCTATTTGCAAATGCATCACTTTCATAAACAGATTCTGCAGCAAGTTGAACAGCGGCAAAAAGTCCAGTGGTGTCGGTTTCAATTATCGATCCCTGTTTAAGGCCAAGTAAAATGCAAAGATTGAATTGTGCAATCGCAATGGAATTGTCTACATCGCTTTTCGCAAGTTCCACATTCGATTCGTGGAGTTGTGCTTTCATCACGTCGTTATCCGTCACAATTCCACGATCACGCTGACTTTTTATTTCATCCACCAATTTTTTCAATGCAACAATTTCCTGATCCACGATTTGCTGCGACAATTTCAATTTCACAAAACTGACGTAAGCCGACATAATGTTCAATCGAACTTCAGATTGGTCTTTATCAATATCCAATTGAGTTGCTTTCGTCAAATAGTTATAAGACTCCTCCGTGTATTTCAATTTCCAACCATTAAATATTCCTTCTCGCAATCCAATTGATGCAGAAAACGTATTTGGAATATTCGGCATCATCGTGATCGGCTCTGGATTTCCTGGAAATGAAAATGACAATGGAGTGATGTTGCTCAATCGTGTGTATCCAGCATTCACAAAAACATTGGGCAACGCTGCATCTTTTATTTGCGACTGCTTCACCTGAGTCTGATTGAATTTCATCGAATCAAGCTTAAGCAGTTTGCTATTGCTCAATCCCAATTGCACAGCTTGTGTGATTGTAATTGGGCCTGCTACACTTTGTGAATAGGATTTTTGCAAAAATAGAATTGCAAAAAGCGACAAGATAATTTTATGCTTCATATTTTCTGGCAACTGGTAAATGATTTCAATAATTGTATTTTTCTGGATGAATAAGTAGGTAACGCGCAAAAACTCTTTTTAGATGTTTCTTTACACGTTTACTCACTTCATTCACATCAATTTTTTTTGTGTGCTTTTTTCCATCCACATTTTCAAATCGGAAAAACATACTGTCGGAGGTAACGGTTTGTGTAAGGGTTCCAATCAGCGTACTCATCAACATCGGAAAATCAATGTTGTGCACAAAAACCTTTTTCTTTATTCCCTCCACAATGATTTCATGAACTGCTTTCAAATTGAACATGATTCTTTTCTCAATCAGATTTGAAATTTCCGTTCGTTGTTTGAGCGAAACTTCACGCATCATCAATTTGTGCAATGAACCACCGCTTGTGAGTATTCGATCGGAATATCCATCAATCATCAATTCAATTTTCGACCACGGATCAAGATCCTTATTTTCTACTATGGCGGTGAGTTGCTCCCGCATATAATTGGTTTTGCCCACGAGCAACTCCTCAAATAGTTTTTCCTTGGAACCGAAATAATAGGAAATCATCGCCACATTCATTCCCGCCTTCTCAGCAATCATGCGAACGGAAGTGGCATCAAAACCATTTTCGGAAAAAAGCTGATGAGCCGTCTCCAACAAAAATGCCTTCTTATCCGAATGATCTATTATTTTCACTTCTTTCACGGCGCAAAATTAATCAAACGTTTGTTTAATTTTCAAACGATCGTTTAATTTTCTTTATTCGCATGATTTCCAAGTCAATAAAAATGATTGGGGCGTGCCCTTCGTGCCTCAGGTCGGGCTATCCGTTCCAAGTCCGTTCACCCACATGCCATCGCACTTCGGGCTTTCCACTACTATCCCTCACGCAAAAAACATTTGCCAGATAGCCACGAAATTCTTCAGAAAAAAAAACAATTGACAGCCGACCGCAAACAACCGACTGATTACTGCATCCCCTCTTTCAACCTTTCAGCATTCTCCGCCAATTGTAAAGCATCAATCATATCCTGAATCTCACCATTCATAAATGAAGGAAGGTTGTGTTGTGAAAATCCAATGCGATGATCCGTTACACGGCTCTGTGGAAAATTATACGTTCTGATTTTTGCAGATCGGTCACCCGTGGAAACAATTGTTTTTCGCATCGAAGCTGATTTCGCATTTTTCTTTTGCAATTCCAACTCGTAGAGTTTCGTACGCAACATCGCCATCGCACGCTCACGGTTTCCCAATTGAGAACGTTCCACCTGACAAGTAATCACAATACCTGAAGGTTTGTGCGTCAACATCACTTTCGTTTCAACTTTGTTTACGTTTTGTCCACCCGCACCACCGGAACGCGCAGTTTGAATTTCAATGTCAGCTGGATTGATAACAACATCCACTTCTTCCGCTTCTGGCATCACAACAACAGTAGCCGCAGAAGTGTGTACGCGTCCTTGTGTTTCTGTATTGGGAACACGTTGCACACGATGAACACCGGATTCATATTTCAAAATTCCATAAGCACCAATTCCTGATACTTCAGCCAAAATTTCCTTGTAACCACCCATCGTACCATCGCTGTAATCGATGATTTCCAATTTCAATTGATGCATTTCGCAATAGCGCGTGTACATTCTAAAAAGATCACCTGCAAAAATTGCTGCCTCATCTCCTCCTGTTCCTGCACGAATTTCAAGTACCGCATTTTTATCATCTTCAGGATCTTTCGGCACCAACATGTTTCTGATTTTCTCTTCTAAAATTGGCACTTTAGGCTCGAGTTCGAAAATTTCAGCTTTTGCCATACTCAGAAAATCCTGATCCTTTTCCGTCGCAAGAACTTTTTTCGCGGAAGCAATGTTCTCTAGCAACAAACGATATTCATGGTAAGCATTGACAACTCCTTCGAGATCTTTATATTCCTTATTTAGCTTGGCAAAAATTTTCATGTCCGACATGGATGCCGGATCAGAAAGTTTCAATTCCACTTCCTGTCTTCTATTTTCTATTGCTGAGAGTTTATCTAACATGTTGCAAATTTAATGATTTGAGATTGTAGAAATGAGCTTTAAACGAGGAGAGGCTCGTAGCGTTGAGATACGTTGAGAAATTTGTAGTAGGAAAACTTTTCAACCTTCCAACTTTTTCCCGAAGGGATTCCTTCAGAACAACCTTTCAACTCTTTGTCAGATGAAGTAGCTAATAGAAAAACTCGCCGAATTCTGAACGAATGGTAAGTTTCTTTTCGGTGCTCGATTCTACCCTTCCCACAATCTGCGCATCGATGTTGAATGATTTCGAAATGTCAATGATATTTTGAGCCAATTCTTTCGCAACATAAATCTCCATGCGATGTCCCATGTTGAAGACTTTATACATTTCTTCCCATGGAGTTTCACTTTGATCGTGAATCAATTTGAACAATGGAGGAACAGGAAATAAATTATCCTTAATGACATGAACATTTTTTACAAAATGTAACACTTTTGTTTGTGCGCCTCCGCTGCAATGAATGAGTCCATGAATTTCATTTCTGTGTTGAGCAAGAATTTTTGCAATCACAGGAGCATATGTTCTTGTTGGAGAAAGAACCAGTTTTCCTGCTGTCATTTTTTTACCGCCACCAACTTCAACTTCATCTGTCAATTTCACTTTTCCGCTATAAACCAAATTTGCAGGAACTTTCGGATCAAAGCTTTCTGGATATTTTATTGCCAATGAATTTTCGAAAACATCATGCCGTGCTGAAGTCAATCCATTGCTTCCCATTCCTCCATTGTATTCTTTTTCGTAGGTTGCTTGTCCGCAAGAGGAAAGGCCCACAATCACATCGCCCGATTGAATTTTATCATTTGCAATTACATCAATACGTTTCATTCGTGCAACAACTGTTGAATCAACAATAATTGTTCGAACCAAATCACCAACATCTGCAGTTTCTCCACCTGTAGAATTAATTCCAACACCAAGTTCACGCATTTCTTTCAACACCTCTTCCGTTCCATTGATGATGGCAGAAAGCACTTCTCCAGGAATCAAATTTTTATTTCTTCCAATTGTTGAAGACAACAAAATATTGTCGGTTGCACCAACGCACAACAAGTCATCGGTATTCATTACAATAGCATCCTGCGCAATTCCTTTCCACACAGAAATGTCTCCTGTTTCTTTCCAATACAAATATGCCAATGCCGATTTTGTCCCCGCACCATCCGCATGCATAACGAGACAATAATTTGCATCGCCGCTCAAATGATCTGGAATGATTTTGCAAAAAGCATTTGGGAAAATGCCTTTATCAATATTTTTAATTGCGTTATGAACGTCCTCCTTAGAAGCCGATACACCGCGTTGATTATACTTTAAATCTGTCATGGATAAAAAAAGAAGCGCCCCGATTTTCACCAGAGCGCTTCAAAGATAATTATAATGGACTAATATTGTTTTGGCTTAGCTGCAGGCTTTGGTTTGTCAGCAGGCTTTGGAGCTGTTCCTGTCGCAGGAGCTGTTCCTCCAGCAGGAGCTGTCGTTGTTCCACCAGCAGGAGCCGCAGTTCCACCAGGATTTGGAGCACCGCCATCAACAGGAGAATCTTGTACATCAGCACCAGTTGTATCACCAGAATCATCAAACGCTCCAGCATTTACTTTTGGGTGAATGATTTTACGTTGTGATTGATCAAGAGGTGCAGTTGGATCAACATAATCCCATGAAAGAACTTTGAATACAGAACGACGGTTCAAGTCGAAAAGCGCTTCTTGTTCTTGTTTTGTTTTTTTGCTTAAGATGTATTTCTCTGTGAGAACAACACCATCAGCCATACGAAGAGGGCGCTCTTCACCATAACCTTTAGCTACCAAACGTTCTTGTGGGATTTTTTTCTCGTTAACAAGATAATCAACGCAAGCCTGAGCACGTGCCTGAGACAGTGTTTGGTTGTATTTGTTCGATGCACGACTATCTGTGTGAGAGCTGATCTCAATGATAATTGTCGGATTATCCATCAATGTCTGATACAAGAAGTTCAGAGAATCTTTTGATTCTGGCTTAAGTGTAGATTTATTTAGATCATACAATACAGCAGGGAAACGAATTTCAGTTTCAGCAGGCACAAGACAGAAGTCTAATGTGAAATCTTTAGAAACCATTTCACCAACAGTAGTAAGTTTTCCTTTTTCTTTATCTGGAAGGTTAAGATATCCTTCCGCCTTTGTGCTATGTGCTTTATCAGAGAAAACAGTTACAACATAAGATACTTCAGCAAGAAGATCGAATTTATATTTTCCGTCTTTGTCTGATTTTACTTCTAATGCAGATCCATCAGAACCAACCATACGAACTGTACACTCTTGAACTGCAACACTAGGTCCATACTTACAATCGGTAACTGTTCCTGCTAAGTGAAATACCAGTGGTGGAAGGTAGAATGACCAAATATCATCTGCTCCTTTTGTTCCCTCACGATTAGAAGTAAGGTAACCTCTGTCTTTTTTACCATCGAACACAATTCCAAAATCATCACCAGATGAATTCAATGGGTATTTCAGATTTTCAGGTGTTCCAAATTTCCAAGTTTTAGCATCAACAAGTGGTGCTTTGAAAATATCAAGTCCTCCCATTCCTAATTGTCCATCAGAAGAGAAAAACAAATCTCCAGTTTCAGAAAGATATGGGAAACCTTCACGACCAGGTGTGTTGATTGTTGGTCCCATGTTCACTGGTTTGCCCCACTTTTTTGTTTTCTTGTCAAAAGTTGACATCCAAAGGTCAGAGTGTTGTCCGCCCATTGAACCAGTCATATCAGAAGAGAAAATCATCACGGATTCATCAGCAGAAATTGTTGGGTGACGGAAGTTGAAACTATCCAACATTGCAGCATCCAAACCGAAATCGATTACTTCCGGAGTTCCCCAAGTATTTCCTTTTTTAGGAGCCATGTAGATTTTACAGGTTATCCATTTTTTCTTCAATTGATCGCAACGTGTGAAATAAACTTTATCTCCTTTTTTATTGACACAACTTGCACCTTCATTACCCAAAGCGCTATTTACTTCACCTTGAATTGTTGCAGGTGTGCTCCACTTTCCGTTTTTGTCAACTTTCGTTTCAAACAAATCGGAATACATAGTTCCCGAAATAGGATCGATTTTGCTTCCTGATTGGCCTTCACGTTTAGAAGTGAAAATTAATGAGGTGTGTTTTTTGTCGCTATAGGTTGGCGAGAAATCATAATCCTTAGAATTAATTTGCGCCATATTTTCCACTACATAACGAGTAGGAGAATCTTTCCATTTCTGAGCAAGTTCACTTGACTTGATACCATTTTCTCCTGCAGGATCAGAAGGAACCAATTTTTGGTAATCCTGAAAAGCAGTGATGGCTTCGTCGTACTTCATGTTGATTTTCTTAGCCTCGGCTAAGTACAAGTACATCTTGTCATTGTTGTGCTTTGCTTTAATTGCTTTCGCATACCAACTCTCTGCTTGTTTCCAGTCATTCATCATGCGGTAACTTTCAGCGATTTGATAAGTGATTCGAGCTTTTTCTTGCTTGTTCTTGATTTTGGCCATACCTTTTTTGTAAAGCTCGCTTGCATTATAATATTGCTGCGAATCAAAAGCACGGTCAGCATCGCGGACGTAATTTTTCTGTGCATGCGCATTCACGGTGAATGCCAGCATGAAAATCACAACAGCAGAGAGTACCTTAATCAGTTTCATAGTGGATCTTTTTGTGTTTCAGTTTTGACGTGGCTGCTAAGATAATTAAATCCTCAAAGCGGTGGAATATCGATGAATAATTTGCTTCGAAGGACATAATTATCGCCTTCATCGCTTATAACGGATTATGCTTAAAAGGATACAGCCCGACTCTTTCAAGACAGGCTAATCCATTAACAAAACCCTGATTATCAGGTTATTTAATTTTATTTTTGGTGAGGAGCTGGCACTTTTGGACTAGCTTCTCCATCGGATTCAGGAGTTTGAGACTCGTCAGAAACTTCATCGCCACTTTCATCAAAATATCCTTTTTTGACGGTTACTGGGGCAATTAGTCCGCGTGTGGGTGATTTCGGATCAACATAATTTGTTCGAACAACATGAAAAACCGTTCTGCGATTTAACTGATGCAAGGCTTCCTGATCCTTCTTGGATTTTTTACTGTTGATGTATTTTTCAGTCAATACTGTTCCATCTGAAAGTTTCAATGGACGATCTTCTCCGTAACCCTTTGCAACAAGTCGATCTTTTGAAATTCCTTTTTCATTGACGAGATAATCTACACAAGCTTGTGCGCGTCGCTGCGAAAGATCACGATTGTGCTCTGCAGATCCACGACAATCCGTATGTGCGCCCAATTCAATTACAAGATTCGGATTGTCAATTAAGATTTGATAGAGATAATTGAGTGAATCTTTTGATTCTGGACGAAGTGTCGCTTTGTCAACGTCGTAGAGCACTGCAGGAAATTTTATTTCATCTGGAACAATTGGAGGCAAGCAAAAATCATAGTTGAAACTTTTATTTTCTGTCAAACCAACAGTTGTTAATCTCCCTTTTTCATTTTCGGGTAGACTGAAATACGATTGTGCATTTTTACTTCTTGCAGAATCTCCCAAAACATTGATGATGTAATTTACATTTTCCTTCAACTTAAAATTACATTGACCATTTTCATCTGAAAAACTTCTAACCGTTGATCCATCATTTCCAACCAATTCTACTAAAGCATTTTTCACTCCTACATTATTCCTGCAATCATGCACATCAATAAGCAAAGGCGGATAATAAATTTCATAATAGAATCTCCAAATATCATCCGCACCCTTTGTTCCTTGCCGATTGGAGGTGAGATATCCCTTCTTTTGTTTTCCATCAAACACAATTCCGAAATCATCAGCAGGTGAATTGATGGGGGATTTCATATTTTCAGGTGTGCCCCATTGCCATTTTGTTTCAGAAGTTTTTGCCGCGTGATAAATATCAAGTCCTCCCATTCCACCAAGACCATCCGAAGAAAAATAAAGTGATCCGTCTTCAGCGATATAGGGAAATGCTTCTCGTTCCGTTGTATTGATTTGTTTTCCCATGTTCACCGGCTTTCCCCAGGTCTTTGTTTTTTTATCGAATGTGGAAATCCATAAATCTGAATGTTCATTTCCAGTAGTTCCCGACATATCAGAAGAAAAAACCATTACCTCTTCATTCACACTCACCGCGGGATGACGAAAATTAAAACTATCCAGCGTTGCTGCATCCAAACCAAAGTCAATCATTTCAGGAACTCCCCAATTATTTCCTTGTTTCTGTGCGTAAAATATTTTGCACGTCACATATTTTTTCTTTTCCTGATCACATTTGGTAAAAAAAATATGATTCCCATTTTTGGTAATGCAACTTGCACCATCATTTGCAAAAGGCATATTCACATTTCCCTGAATCGTTGCAGGTGTACTCCATTTTCCATTTTGACCAATCATCGCTTCGAACAAATCACTGTATTGTCCTCCAGAAATGGGATCAATTTTACTTCCTGTTTGTCCATCACGCTTAGAAGAAAAAATTAAGGCATTGTGTTTTCTATTGGAGAAAGCGGGACAAAAATCATTTGCTTTTGAATTGAGCTGCACTTCATTTTCAACATGCCAGCGATTGGGTTCCTTGAGCCAATCCAATGCTTGGGAGCAAGCTTTTATTCCAACGTCGGCTGCAGGAGCAGAAGGGACAAGCAATTTGTATTTATTAAAATCATCGATTGCCAGCAAATACTCCCCATTCATCTGACGCATTTGCGCAGCATAAAGCCATACGCGGTCATCCGAATATTTTGCCTTGATTGCTTTTTGATAATAAGCCTCAGCATTATTCCATTGGGAAATCATCCGATAACATTCCGCTTGCTGAAAATAATTTCGCGGAACTTCATTTTTTGACTTTTGATTTTGCGCATAAGCGGATTTATAAATTTGAAGTGCGAGATAATATTGCTGCACATCAAAAGCCTGATCGGCTTGATGCATTTTGCCTTGCGCACTTGTGAAAAGTGGAATCAAAAAAAGGCATAGGAATAGTGGAACTCGTTTCATGAGAAAGAATTTTTAGTAATTGAAAATAATTTCGGTGTAATGCAACTTCAGAAATGTTTGCCGGCGTATCTGATGCTGTATTTGATGATATAACGTTGGGGCCTGAAAAAGTAACAGAAGAATTGAGTAGAAAAACAGTTATTCACTTTTCCCCAATCCTTCAGATGGAATCATCACTATTCAATTTGAAAATGCAAGTGATTATTTTGTGGAAGTTTACAATTCCACTGGACAACTTGTTCTTTCGCAAGAAACAACCGCTCAGTTCAATCAAATTGATCTGAGTGATTTTTCAAACGGTTTCTATTCCATTTCAATAATGGACGCAAATGGCAACAGTACAATGAGAAAAATTGTGAAGGAATAATTTTCTGATAAAAAAAGGAACAACCATTTCTGATCATTCCTTTTTTCTACTTACTCCTGAAAAAAAATCTTACTTCGTAAACAACAACTCTCGGTATTTCGGAAGTGGCCAAGACTCATCGGCAACAATCATTTCCAATCTGTCCACATGATCACGGATGATTTCGAAATAAGGTTTCACTTTGTTGCAATAGGAATCCGCTTGCTTTTTCCAATCGGCAATGTTGTTTGCTTTTTTTCTTTCCTCAATCATCGCATCCACATTCGCCTTGATTCCATTGATGTGTGTTGAAATTTCAGAAATCATTTCCAATTGTGTTACGGAACCTTTCTTGAATTCTGCAGCGCCGAGCACTTCTTTCAATCCACGAACATTATTGATGAGCGTGTTTTGATATTGCAAAGCCGGTGGAATAATATGGTTTACGGCAAGATCACCCATGATACGAGATTCAATCTGAATTTTTTTCACATATGTTTCCAGATAGATTTCATATCGTGCATGTTGCTCGCGTTCTGTGAGTACTCCATGGCGGACGAACATATTCACAAACTTTTTATTCAGCCATGATTCCAAGGCTTCAGGAGTTGTTTTGAAATTATTCAATCCGCGTTTTTTCGCTTCCTTCACCCATTCTTCTCCGTAACCATTTCCTTCGAAACGCACACGTTTACTTGCGACAATATAATTTCTCAAAATCTGAAAAATTGCTTCATCTTTCTCCATGCCTTTCGCAAGCAATCCGTCAACATCTTTTTTGAATTGAACCAATGTATCGGTCATGATGGTATTCACAACGGTCATGGCTCCTGAGCAATTCGCAGCAGAACCAACAGCACGGAATTCAAATTTATTTCCGGTGAATGCAAATGGAGAAGTGCGATTGCGATCCGTATTATCAAGAAGGATATCAGGAATTTTTCCGATGTTCAATTTCAATTGTGTTTTCTGATCGGGTGTCATTTTTCCGCTCTTCACTTTTTCTTCCAGTTCATTGAGAACTGAAGTAAGTTGTGAGCCAAGGAAAACTGACATGATTGCAGGAGGCGCTTCGTTTGCACCTAGGCGATGATCATTTCCTGCAGAAGCAATTGTTGCACGAAGCAAATCATCATTGTCATGAAACGCTTTGATGGTATTGATAAAAAAAGTAAGGAATTGCAAATTCGTCTTTGGCGTTTTTCCAGGGCTCAACAAATTTTTTCCTGTGTTCGTTGCCATTGACCAATTGTTATGCTTTCCACTTCCATTTACACCCGCATAAGGTTTCTCGTGAAGCAACACACAGAAGTTGTGTCGACGCGCAACTTTTTGCATCAGATCCATGAGCAATTGATTGTGATCGACTGCCAAATTTATTTCTTCAAAAATTGGAGCGCATTCAAATTGGTTCGGTGCCACTTCATTGTGACGCGTTTTAATTGGAATGCCGAGTTTGTGTGCTTCAATTTCCAAATCGCGCATAAAAGAAGTTGCACGATCGGGAATGGAACCGAAATAATGATCATCCAATTGCTGGCCTTTTGCTGGAACGGCACCGAACAATGTTCTTCCTGTTGTTGCCAAATCAGGACGAGCATTATGCAGGGCTTCGTCAACTAAAAAATATTCTTGTTCCCAACCGAGTGTCGCAATTACTTTTGTGACATTCTTGTCGAAATATTGACACACATCAACAGCAGCTTTATCTAGTGCGCTCAAGGCTTTCAGCAAAGGCGATTTGAAATCCAAAGTATCACCCGTATACGAAACGAAAATTGTTGGAATGCAAAGTGTATCACCAATAATAAATGCCGGAGAAGTTGGATCCCATGCTGTATATCCACGCGCTTCAAATGTGTTACGAATTCCTCCACTTGGAAAACTGGAAGCATCCGGTTCTTGTTGTACTAATTGACTACCTCCAAATCTTTCTATTGCACGACCGCCCTCAACTGGTTCAAAAAACGCATCGTGTTTTTCCGCTGTGGTTCCTGTTAATGGTTGAAACCAATGCGTATAATGTGTTGCACCTTTTGAAACCGACCAACTTTTCATTCCTGCAGCAATAACTTCCGCCATGGAACGATCAATACGTTCACCTTTTTCAACGGCAGCCATTACCGTTTCATAGGCAGCTTCAGAAAGATGAAGTCGCATGGAATCTCTTCCAAAAACATTTTCACCGTAATATGCAGCAACGCCACCTGCTGGAGTGTCGATAATAATTGGCTTTCGGCTCAATGACTCTTCAAGAGCCTTAAATCGGATATGTGACATGGGATTATTGGTTTTTATTGTTTCGAGGACAAATGTATCTCAAAACAGGGGGGTGTAGTCACATAATGTGTGTTTTTTTTACCAACACACGTTGAAAAGTGGGGGTAATGGACTAAAATGTGCCTTTTTTTGAAATCAGAGGCTATTTATGGTTTTAATATTCATGTAATGTCACTTTCGAATCTTACGACATGTAATTCGTCTTACTTTTAATGTTAATGAAATCCAGACAAGTTTGTTGGTTTGAAATACCCGCTAAGAATTTAGATCGGGCCATTGCATTTTATTCTTCCTTTTTATCCGTGCAAATTGAAAAGAGATTGTTGTTGGATAAATATTACGGCGTATTTGACAAAAACACGCATCTGATCAGTGGCTGTTTGGTGGAGAAGGAAAATTACAGTCCTGGAAATGGCACTGTTATTTTTTTCTGTGTGGATGATCTTTCAGAAGCGCTTAGGAGAACAATTGATGGTAATGGAAGTGTAGTCATTCCGAAAACCTTGATCAAACAATCCAACAATTCCGGAGACATCATTGTTTCCAAAAATCTCATAGATGAAAACATCGGCTATTTTGCCGAGATAATTGACACGGAAGGAAATCACATCGGTCTTTATTCGAACAGTTGAATTTCGGTTCGGACAAACAAGAATGCCAAACAAATTTCTCTGTTTGGCATTCTTCAAGTTTTTGAATAAATATTAGTCCTCTCTCTTTACAGCATCTGGCGGTACAAGTGGATTTTCCTTTTCTGGTTCTGAGATTTCTTTTGTTTCGGTTGGCGTTTCTTTAGTATCGTAGTGCGTTTCCATATCCTTCAATCCATCTCGCAAGCGTTTTGAGATTTTATCAGAGGCTTCCTGCAATTCACTCATTTCCTTTTGCAAATTCAAATCACGTTGAATTTCAGCACTTCCCTTTTCTATTTCACGTTGAATTTCGGCGGTCGCATTTTTCATTTCCTTTATGCCTTTGCCAAGTGCTTTTACGACAACAGGCAATTTATCCGTTCCGAAAAACATCATGATGACCAATACCACGAGCATGATTTCGCCACCACCAAGATTTAGAAAAAGGACAATTAATGGCAAATGCATGCGCTTGAATTATTGTACAAAGTTAGCTATTTGAGCGCCACAAAAAAGCCGCCTGATCTTTCGAGGAGGCGGCTTTTAACAAATTCAAATAAAGTTTATTTCACATCAACAGGTTTGCGACGATCCAAATCAACAACGATTGGTGTAGCAATACAAAGTGAAGAATAAGTTCCGATAACAATACCGATCAACAAGGCGAATGTGAATCCGCGAATTGTTTCTCCACCGAAAATGAAGATGGAAAGCAGTACGAAGAACGTAATCATCGAAGTATTAATTGTTCTTGAAAGTGTTGCGTTCAAAGCGTAGTTAATGGTTGGAACATTATCCATGTTGGAAAGATTCTTCCCTTGAGCCGTGAGGAATTCACGAATCCTATCGAACACCACGACGGTATCAGTCATGGAATATCCCATAACGGTAAGAATAGCCGCAACGAAATGCTGATCGAGTTCAAGTGGGAAAGGAAGTAAGCCGTCGAAAATTGTGTAACAGGAAAGTACAACCAATACGTCATGGACAAGAGCGGCAACCGCACCCAATCCATATTGCCATTTTCTGAATCGGAACAGGATGTACAGGAACATCAGAATACAAGAAATGATAACTACAATAATGGATTTGTTTCGAAGTTCAGCACCAATTGTTGGTCCGACTTTAATGGAACCCATTTCTTTATAAGTCACTCCTTTTTCAATTGACTTATCAATTCCAGCATAAAGCTTTTTGGCAACTGCAATATCAACATTAGTTGAAACTGAATCCGCTTCATAATTGGTTGTGATTTTCAATTGATCATTACCACCAGCTGTTTTCACCTCAGGACGACTTCCAAATTCCACCGAAAGTGCTTGAGCGATTTTTTCACGATCAACATCTTTATTAAAACGAATGGTATAAGAACGTCCACCGCTGAAATCAACACCCAACTTGAAACCATGATTCTTGAAATAGAACACGACACCAAGTGCGATAATTGAAAGAGAGAACAAGTAATAAAGTTTTCTGCGTTTTACGAAATCAATTTTCGTATGGCGAAGAATATTCTCAGTCGCTGGAATAGAGAATCCAATTTTGCTTTCGCGTTTCAACATGCCGTCGAAAATCAAACGGGTGATGAAAATCGCACAGAATAAGGAACTGATAATACCAATGATAAGCGTAGTAGCAAAACCTTGTACCGGTCCTGATCCGAAGGAATAAAGAACGATACCAAGAATAAGAGTTGTCAAGTTGGAGTCAAGAATAGAAGACATCGCATGCTTGTAACCATCGGCAACTGCATTCGCAATACTTTTTCCTTCACGCAATTCCTCACGCACACGCTCAAAGATCAGAATGTTCGCATCCACAGAAAGCGCGATGGTAAGAACCATACCAGCAATACCAGGCAATGTTAGAACTGCGCCAAGTGAACTGAGAATTCCCATAATAAAGAAAATGTTCACGAACAATGCAACGTCAGCAACCCAACCTGCTTTGTTATAATAGAATCCCATATAAATGAGAACCACAATCAAAGCAACAATGAAAGAAATCATTCCAGAACGAATGGCTTCAGAACCAAGTGTTGCTCCAACAGCAGTGGATGCAACAATATTTGTTGGCGCTGGAAGTTTACCAGAATTCAAAACTTTTGCAAGATCATCTACTTCTTTGATAGTGAAATTTCCTGTAATGGAAGAAACACCACCAGTAATTTCACTCTGTACGGTTGGATAAGAGTAAACGTAATTGTCAAGTACAATCGCTACACTTTTCTGAATGTTTTCTTTTGTAAGACGAGCCCACTGACGAGTTCCTTCAGCATTCATAGTCATGGAAATCTCAGGACTTCCAGAACCATTCATTTGATCGAATACTTTTCTTGCATCCGTAACAACATCTCCCATCATCTTCGCTCCACCAGTATGCGATACGCCACCGTTGTGAGAAGATTTCAATGCGATCAATGAAATGAATGGCTGACCTGCTTGTGTAAATTCTGCTTTTACAGTCCATGCAAAACGTAAATCACTTGGGAACAAAGAAGCAATTTCAGGACGACGAAGAAATCCTCCAATGATAGAAGTGTCTTTTACAAGAACACCGAAAAGCATTGGTCCTTTATTTTGTTGATTTCCTGCAACAACGTAATCACCGAATGGATTGTGTTGTTTTTTATCAGCACCGATTTTAGAAGTGTCGGTTCTGACTTTATTGATACTGTCAATAACAACTGCAAGACTGTCAAATCTAGATTTTGCTTTGCTAACGCGCAAAAGAGAATCAGCTTTGTTTTTCGCACCAACATAAATTGGTTTCAATGCGGTTGAATCGTATTTCAGAGAATCGATTCTATAACCAAGAATGATTTTCAATTTCTCATTCGCAGCATTCACCATCGGTCCGATCTCAGAAACTTCATAAGTTTCCCAGAACTCGAGATTCGCTGAACTTTGCAATAATTTTTTTACACGGTCTTCGTCTTTTACACCAGGAAGTTCAACCAGAATTCTGTTTGTTCCTTTCAAATGTTGAATGTTCGGTTGAGACACTCCGAATTTGTTGATACGTGTTTCGATTACAAGTTTCGCACGTTCTACCGCATCATCCGCTTCTTTCTTAAGAGCAGTTAATACCTGTTCATCAGTTGAATTATAAGTGATGTCATATTTTTTCAACTGCGGTGAAGTGGCGAAAAGACTTGAAAGTCTTCCTTGCGGATTGATTTCCTTATAGGCTTGTCCGAATAGTGCTACATAATCACCACCAGTTCTATTTTGTTCAACAGTTGCTTTTGCAATTGCCTTGTTAAAAGGAACATCAAGTGTGAAGTTTGCAAGACCTTTAAGAATGTCAGGTGTTGATACCTCCATGGTAACGTTCATACCACCACGTAAGTCAAGACCAAGATTTAATTCTTTGTCTTTACAGCTTTCGTAGGTATAAAGTGCGAGGTAGATTTTTTTACCTGCAAGAGAATCCTCGAGGTAAAAACGCTCGCGGGCTTTTATGACTGAGTCAAGAATTTCGCGTTCCTTAATAGGATCGCCAGCAGTTCTTGCTTTTACCCAATCAGTAATTGATTTTTGCTGGGAATAACTTTCCGCGTACAAATGCGCTTTTTTCTCCCATCTTCTGGTTACGAATGAGAAGGAGAGATAAAACAGACAACTTAGGGCCATTAATATGGCGAAAATTCGGATTGCACCTTTAATGTTTTGCATAGTGGTATTAACGTAAATCCAATAGAAATGAGGGATATAGACTCAACATTCCAAAATTGGAGGGTGCAAATATAGAAGAAAAAACATGGAATTGCGGCAAATAGGGGAATTATGGGTCCAAGGTTATGGAGGCAAAATGAAAAATATTGATCCTTCAATTCCAGATTTGCCCAGATTACCCTAATTGCACTATTAAATTGTCCACTTTCCAACGGCTCTTTTTTGAGTTATCTTTGTTTCTCTCCCCGTTGAAAAAAGAAATAAAAAACATACAATCCCTATGCGTCATATCTACTCGATTCTTGGAGGGCTCCTGTTTGTAGGGGTTTCAGCACTTCAATCCCAAACAACATTGGGCTTTTCGAGGGTGGACACCGTACCCGTTTTTGAAAATAGCAACCAATTGTTGTTCCCCTGGGCTGGAGGATTAAATTTTTGTCAGTTTTCAGAAATTGATCTGAATCAGGATGGGATAATGGATTTATTTGTTTTCGACCGATCCGGAAATAAAATCCAGACTTACATTAATCGTGGCACCGCAAATCAGGTGGATTATGTGCTGGCTCCTCAGTTTGTGAGCAAGTTTCCACTCATGCACGACTGGGTACTTTTGCGCGATTATAATTGCGATGGGAAAATGGACATCTTCACTTATTCCATTGCTGGATTTTCCATTTTCAAAAACGTTTCAACTATTGCAACTGGTTTACAATTTCAATTGGTTCAATACATGGTGAACACTGACCGTTCGCCGAATAGTTCTCATTTTATCGGAAATCTTTTTGTGAGTCAAGTTGACATTCCTGCAATTCGTGATGTGGATGGTGATGGCGATTTGGATGTTTTGACTTTTGAAAATGGAGGAGGCCATATCGAATACCATAAAAACATGAGCATGGAATTATATGGTATCTGCGACAGTGTACATTATATCGTTGCGACAAATTGTTGGGGAGAAATAACGGAGAATGCATCCAACTCATTTATTACCCTTAATACGCCTTGCCCAGCACCTCCGCTTATGGAAGGAAAAAATATCAATCCAAATCCTTATCCACAACATTCCGGTTCGGCTTTGGAATGCATTAACACAGACAACGATAATGATCAGGATATTCTAATCAGCGATATTGGAAATTCGAAATTTACCTATTGCCGCAATGGGGGAACAAATTCAGCCGCATTGATGGATTTGGTTGACGACTCATTTCCTATTTATGACACACCACTTATTGAAGATGTTTTTTTGGCTGCCTTTCATTTGGATGTAAATAATGATGGAAAGAAAGACATCATTTTTTCACCGAACGCACCCAACACTTCTGAAAATTTCAATAGTTGTTTTTATTACCGCAACACAACTTCCAACACCAATGTGCATGTGAATTTTGTCCAAAATAATTTTTTACAGGACAGTATGATTGAAGTTGGCGAAGGATGTTATCCTGTGTTTTTTGATTATGATAATGATGGAGACAAAGATTTGCTCATTGGCGATTATGGCTATTATCAACATCTAGGTCCATACCAGGCAAAAATTGCACTTTATAAAAACATTGGGTCCGTCACGGCTCCTTCCTTTGTTTTGCAGACAAGAGATTTTGCGAATGTGCATGCCAATGTTCCTTCCATTTCTGGAATGGCTCCCACTTTCGGAGATCTTGATGGCGATGGCGATAAGGATATGATCATAGGTGACATGAGCGGCAAGTTGAATTATTTTGAAAAACAACCAGGTCCTAATGACAATTTTGTTTTGATCGCTTCATTTTATCAGGGAATTGATGTTGGAAATTATGCTGCACCACAATTGATTGATGTGGATCGGGATGGTAAATTGGATTTACTTATTGGAGAACAAAGTGGAAACATAAATTATTACCATAATGACGGAACAACATCAGTTCCAGTTTTTACTTTGGTAACGCCACTTTTTGGAAATGTGTACGTAACTCAACCTGCCTATTCCACAGGCTATAGTGTTCCTTGTATGTATGATGATAATGGCCATTATGTTTTTCTGGTTGGTTCAGAACGAGGTTGGTTGAATCGTTATGACAACATTGATGGAAATCTTTCAGGAACATTTACACGGACAGATTCCACATTCATAAGCACATTTGAAGGTGGAAATGTTTCTGCTGCAATTGCTGATTTGAATAATGACGGATTATACGATATCGTAATGGGAAATTATTCTGGTGGTGTTTCCATGTGGTATGGCGACGCCAACGTTTCCACTGGAGAAAACATTTCTACCTGGTTTTCTTCCTTCAGCTTATTTCCAAATCCCGCGAATGATAATTTGACAATTAAAACAGACAAGATTTTCCCCGGCAAACAAACATTTTTCATTTACGATCTTTCAGGAAAGGAAATTCTCCGAACGAAAATCATTTCCCAACAAACACAAATTAATGTTGGCGAATTACCATCGGGAGTCTATATCTGTCGTTTGGTGGATGAGCATGGATTTGTAGCGAATAATAAACTTGTCATTACCAGATAAAAATTTTTTGACAATCTATTTTTGTGATAAACGGCAAATAAAAACATTCCGAATCAATTACCTTTACACAAAATAATTTTCATTGCATCCTCGCTTCACAAAACTAATCGCAACAATTCTTCTTGGAATTTTTTCGGTCTTTCTGATTCCGAAAGAATTTGTACATAAGCTTTATTGGCATACAGATACGCATGAAAGTGCTGGCCCGATTGGAACAACTTCCATCAGTTCACATCATATCCATTGCAGTTTCCTTTCTTACGAAGCTTCTCTTTTTAATTCCGAATCATCTGCTGATTGCCCAAAATCATTCCCACATTATTTTATTTTTTCCTTTATTGGCCATGAAGCTGTTTTCCAAATAGCCTCATGTATTCCTTCCCTGCGCGGCCCTCCGCTTTCCTGAGAAAAATCTTTGTTCTCTTTTTTTACAGGAAAAATTATTTTATGAAAAATTATTTCATTGTTGCTCTCGCGCTATTTTTATTCGCGACCAACAGCAAAGCACAAAACACCATTCGTGGAATCATCACCGACGCTGATACAAAAGAAGCGCTATTTGGAGTTTCTATTTTCATTCCCGATTTGAAAACTGGAGCTGCAACTGATATTGACGGCCATTTCATCATTAAAAATATTCCAAAAGGAAATTTCCTTGCTGAAATTCGTTACATCGGCTATGCAACAAAAGCATTGACATTGACTTCTTCCGAAGCCAGCGATTTTCCAACTATTACATTGACAAAAACACCAACTGAAATGCATGCAGTTGTAGTTACTGGAGTTTCGGGTTCAACAGAAAAAATTCGAAATCCCGTTCCTACAGAATTGGCATCACGTGACCATCTTTTGAATTCCGCTTCTGGAAATCTCGTTGCAGGAATTGCCAACCTTCCTGGAATGAGTCAAGTGTCAACTGGATCGGCTATTTCAAAACCAGTTATTCGAGGACTTGGTTATAACCGAGTTGTAGTATTACGCAACGGCATGCGACAAGAAGGACAACAATGGGGCGATGAACATGGAATTGAAATGGACGAATACGAAGTGGATCGTGTTGAAATAATAAAAGGCCCCGGAAGTATTATGTACGGTTCGGATGCAATGGCTGGCGTGATTAATTTTCTCACACCAAAACCTGTTGACGACGGAAAAATCACAGGAGAAATAATGTTGAATGGACAATCCAATTCCAATTTGCTGGGCTCCTCCTATATGACAGCGGGAAATCTGAAAGGCATCACGTGGCAAGGAAGATTTTCACAAAAGAAATCAGGAAATTTTTCTACACCTGCGGATGGAAAAGTTTTTAATTCTGGTTTTGAAGAATACGATGGAAGCGGATATGTCGGAATCAATCGCAAATGGGGATTTTCCCAATTGAGTTTTTCCACTTTCAACCAAATTGTTGGAATGCCGGAAGGTGAAAGAGATTCACTCGGAAGATTTATTAAAGTAGTGCCAAGTTCAGGATTTTTAAATACTTCCGATACCATTTCATTAGCACAAACTGATTTGTCGGGATGGAAAAACAGTTTGGAGATTCCACGACAAAAAATAAATCACAATCGAATTTTACTTTCCAACAGCATTTATTTTGGTTCATCAAAACTAAAAGCGGATTTTGGTTTCCAACAAAATCACAGAAGGGAATTTGGAAATATTTTTTCGCCAGATAAAGCTGGACTCGATTTTTTACTGAATACCGCCAACGCAACTGTTTCCTATTTCTTTCCAGAAAAAAACGGGAGAGAACTTTCCATTGGAATTGGAAGTCAATATCAAAACAGCAAAAACCAGGGAATCGAATTTCTCATTCCTGCTTATCATCTTTTTGATCTGGGTGCTTATGGATATTTTCAGAAGCAAAAAGACAAATGGTTCGTCAATGGAGGAATTCGTATGGATAATCGCTCTCTAAATTCAGATGCCTTATATCTTGATGCAAACGGAAGTCCGACAGAACTGGCCACTTCAGTTGACACGAAATTTTCTGCTTTCAAAAGAAATTTCACGGCTGTTTCTGGAAGTGCTGGCGTGTCCTATCAATTCACCACAAAGTCAGTTGCCAGATTGAATTTTTCGAAAGGTTTCCGTTCTCCGAATCTCGCAGAGTTGGGTGCAAATGGTGTACATGAAGGAACATTCCGCTATGAAATTGGGAACCAAAATTTGAAACCTGAAAACAGTATACAAGCCGATGCTGGATTTACATTTACATCCGACCATTTCACTTTTGATCTTAGCACGTTCTACAACAACATTCAGGATTTTGTTTATTTACAAAAACTGAATTCCGTTTTCGGTGGCGATTCCATTCATGATCCTACAAATCCATTTCCTGTTTTCACATTTGTACAAGGTCATGCTGCATTGTACGGTGGGGAAATTTCGTTTGATTTACATCCTCACCCACTCGATTGGTTGCATTTCGAAAATTCCTTTTCATATGTAAGAGGAATGCAATTCAATCAGCCCGACTCAATGATCAATTTGCCATTTATGCCTCCTGCCCGATTAGAATCGGAAATTCATGCACACTTGCCAAAACCAATTGGAGTTTTTCAAAATTCTTATTTAAGCATCAGTGGAAATTATTTCTTCGCGCAAAATAAAATTTACAATGCATACGGAACAGAAAAAGCAACACCCGGATATTTGATTCTTGATGCAGGAATTGGAACCGATTTTCTAAACAAGAAAAAAGTGGTCTGTCTGCGTTTATTTATTTCGGTCAGCAACGTTCTTGATACAAAATACCAAAGCCATCTCAGTCGCTTGAAATACGCACCCGTAAATTTTGCAACAGGTGAACAAGGAATTTTCAACCCGGGAAGAAACATCAGTTTAAGATTGGTTGTACCAATAAACTTCAAGTAAGTTTTCGTGAGCAATTCTACATTCAAGAATGGTCATGCATTTTTTTTCGCCAAGAATATTTAACAAAGCATGTACATTCATTTCGTACATTTATGCAAGTGAAATCATAACCGCCACTTCTTATTTTTTTCTCGTGCGTAAAAGCATTCTACTTTTTTTTATTTCTGTAATAATTATTTCACTTGCGTATACCGCTTGTCGTCGTGATGTGCCTGTCATTGATTTGAAATCGAGTAAATATCCTGATGCAATTGGAAATATCATTCTTACCAAATGTGCCGTTTCTGGTTGCCACAATGAACAAAGCAAAGATGCGGCTGCAGGACTTGATTTGACAACATGGGATAAAATGATGGAAGGCGATCGTAACGGTGCGGTTTGTGTTCCTTATTCTGCGCAATTCAGTACGATGTTTCTTTTTACAAATACGTACAGCGATTTTGGTCCGATTGTAAAACCAACAATGCCCAACAACAATGCTCCACTTTCACGCGATCAAGTTCGTACCATTCGCAATTGGATTGATGCAGGCGCACCCAATGCAGATGGATTTGTAAAATGGTCGGACAATCCAAACCGTAAAAAATATTATGTCGCCAATCAAGGTTGCGATGTGGTTTGTTGCGTTGATGCAGAAACACGTTTACAGATGCGTTACATTTCTGTTGGTGCGACTTCTGCTGTTGAATCTCCGCATGATATTATCATTTCTCCCGATGGGCAATATTGGTATGTTTGTTTTCTTGCTGGTCATTATCTCGAAAAACATCGCACAGATGATGATGCACTGGTTGGAAGAATTTTACTCGGACCAACAGACAGTTCTGCAGTTGGAAGTTGGAACACTTTCGCTTTTTCTCCCGATTCCCATTATGCATGGGTGATTGATTGGAGTCCAAATGGAAGAATTGCTTGGGTTGATCTGCAAACGATGCATTGGAGACAAACCTATCAGGGAAGTGGACTTTATATTCAGCCGCATGGTTCTGAAGTAAGCAATGATGGTCATTATTTGTATGTCACTCCAACAATGGGAAATTTCATTTACAAAATTGATGTCAGCGTTCCGCAATTGCCAAGCGACCAACACATCATCATCAATGGTGATGCATTTGAAACAACTTCTTCGGTTGAAAATTCACATGTCAGTCAATTCAGTCCTGATGGAACAAAATATTTTATCACTTGTCAAAAATCAAATATGGTGCGCGTGATGGATGCCGTAACGGATCAACTCATCGCAACAATTCCAGTCGGTGGTTATCCGCAAGAAATGGCAATTTCAGAAGATCCTACAACACCATTTCTATATGTAACTTGTGAAGAAGACACAATCACTTATCCTGGCAACCGCGGATCCATTTCTGTTATTAATTGGCAAACGAATTCTTTTGTCACAAGTATCAATTCAGGTTTCCAACCACATGGAATTACAATTAACGATGACAAACATGTTGTGTTAATTGCCAATAGAAATTCTTATCCAGATGGACCAGCTCCACACCACACAACAAGTTGCGGTGGAAGAAACGGTTATTTCACATTGATCGATATGTTTTCCAATCAAGTAATTTACGGAAGTAAAACAGAGTTGGTTGCCGATCCGTATGAAGCGGCATATCGCCAATGAAAAATGAAGAACAACACGCCATAGTTTTATTCGACGGTGTTTGTAATTTCTGCAACGACCGCATCAACTTCATCATTCGTCATGATAAAAAAGATTATTTCCGTTTTGCCGCTTTGCAATCTGATGTTGGAAATAAAATCCTTGCCGAGCATAAAATTTCTCTAGCTAATCCCGACACTTTTATCCTGATCGAGAATCAAAAATATTTTGATCGCACTTCCGCTGCATTGCGAATTGCAAAACATTTGAATGGCTTTTGGCCCTTACTATTTGTTTTCATTATTGTTCCTCCATTCATCAGAGATGTCGCCTACAAAATCATTGCAAAAAACCGTTATCGCTGGTGGGGAAAGAAAGAATCTTGCATGATTCCGAATGCAGAAGTGAGAGCCAAATTTTTATAATTCTTGCCAATGAAAAATTGGACGAAATAAATTATGAGAAGATTTTCAACTCATTTAGTTTCACCACCGAAATATTGATAACTTTATTCAAGACATAATTCCGAATAAAGTGAATAGAACCAAATTTTTTCTCCTTTCCATTTTAGCAGCAGGCACTATTTCCGTTTGCCTTTTTTTATTTCCAAAAACTCCTGCTCAACAATTCCGAAAACCAATTTCAACACAGGTTCGTGAAAATGGTGAAAACGAAAAGGAAGATCGAGAGAAATTTGAAAGTTGGTATGAAGGAATGCACAAGTCTGCCCCAGGTGTGAATTGGAAACAAGTGGATGCCACAACTCGGCATCAAAAATATTTTTCACGAATTGACAAACAGCAAAACAATTCACAAAGAAATTCATTGCCAAATGTTTTAACGCAGGAAGTTCTTGCCAATGGAAATTTGACTGGCCAATGGAATGAAAAAGGTTCTGCAAATAATGCAGGGAGAATTTGGACAGCCGATTTGGATACTGCAACTGGTGCCGTGTATTGCGGATCGGATGGTGGAAATGTTTGGAAGGGAAATATGAATGGCACGAACTGGACCGTATTAAATGACCACTTGAAATTCCCTGCAACTTTTCTTCGTGTCATGCCGCAAGGAAATGGCGTACGTGTTATTGTATCCGGAGGATCATTTGTTCACTATACGGATGATG
The DNA here is from genome assembly GCA_903873905.1 of uncultured Flavobacteriales bacterium. Lineage (GTDB taxonomy): Bacteria > Bacteroidota > Bacteroidia > Palsa-965 > Palsa-965. The sequence continues at coordinate 2,206 of CAIQQJ010000024.1, read as the reverse complement.
ATGGAGCAACTTGGAATTCTTCCAACGGACTAGCCGGTGTACAAAATTGGGGATGGATCAAACGTGCAATCACTTTGGATGATGCGCTTCATACCATGTATCTGTTAGTGGAAGAGTGGGATTATGTAAACTGGGTTCCCATCATTAGCATTTATAAATCCACTGATAATGCAGCGAGTTTTTTACCGTTCATTTCCTTTCCTGAATCGGTGTATGGAAGTGTGGATCATTTTGATGTTTGGGCTCCGCGCTATGGCGCTTCGGATTTATCTTTTGTACACAACGATTCTCTTTTTTCATTGGACAGAATCACCAATGCGAATTCTTTTGTTTCCACATTTCCAATTAGCGCAACAGGAAATACTTTATTGGCTGGATACAAAGACCAATCGAGTTTCATTCTTTACGCTTACGTAAATCAAATCATTTACACTTCTCTTGACGGAGGTTTGACATGGATTGCGCCAATCAATACAGCCTTAAGTCCTTATTGGAACACGGGGTTCAGTTGTTCGTGTACCAATCCAAATATTCTTTACCTCGGCGATATTGAATGTCACGTTTCAACTGACGCTGGAAATATCTGGAATGTTGTGAATGTCTGGTGGGCTTATTATTCTTCCATGTCCAATCAACTTCACGGAGATATTCCATCCGTTACTTCCATGCTCGATGTACAAGGAAATGAATTTCAATTCATCGCAACTGATGGTGGCTTATTTGTTTCGCATAATAATTTGCAAACCGTTCAAAACATTTCTCTGAATGGATTAAATGTAAGTCAGTATTATTCCGTCTACACCAACAAAAACGATTTCAATTATATATATGCGGGTGCGCAAGATCAAGGATTTCAGCGCAACACATTAGACTCAGGAAATGTTCTTGGTTTTACGCAAGTATACAGTGGCGATTACGGACATATTGGTTCGCAAGATGGAGGCACAACCATTTGGATGAATTATCCAGGCTTCACCGATTATTATGCAAACGGATTGTCAGGTGGACCAACCGCATCTTGGAATTTTTCGAATTTCTCCGTTGCAAATCCTTTTTGGATTGCACCGCTTACTGTTGATCGCGATATAAATACGCGTGCTTATTTAGCAGGAGGAAGTTTAGCTGGAACAGGCGGACATATTATTCAAGAAGATGTAGTCGGTGCAACAATAAATGTGTTGGAACTTCCTTATGATTTTAATGCTGCTTCAACAGGAGGAAATATTTCCGCAATTGAAATTTCTCCAATCAATCATTCCTATTGGTATGTTTTGTGCGACAATGGAAAATTTTTCAGATCAACCGATGCTGGTACTACCTGGAGCATGAGTAACGTTCCTGGCCTTGGCGCACATTTTTGGTATGGCGCAAGTATTTATCCTTCGGCAACAACACTCGGTGTGGTTTATTGCGGTGGAAGCGGTTATTCAAATCCTCCTGCGTATCGATCAACAAATAACGGAATGACTTTTGGCTCAATCACCAATGGAATTCCTTCCACTTTGATTTTTGAATTGAAAGGAAACTTCAACGACAGTTTGATTTTTGCTGCTACAGAAGTTGGTCCGTATGTTTTTGTTGTTGCAGAAAATAAATGGTACGACATGCAAGGACAAGGTGCTCCCGATCAAACGTATTGGGGTGTTGATTATGTTCCCGCCACCAACACGGTGCGTTTCGCAACTTACGGAAGGGGAATTTGGGATTTTGCAATTTCTTCTCCTTCACCAAGTGGCATTGCTGAAAATAATTCCGCGAATTCCATTTCTGTTTTCCCAAATCCTGCAACCGATAATTTCAATGTGAAAATAAATTCTTCCGAAACAGAAAATGCAATCCTGACGATTTACGATTTGCAAGGAAAGAAATTTGAAACGCAAAATGTGAATTTGAAATACGGCGAGAATACTTTTCCTATCAACTGCGCAACGTACAGCCGCGGAATTTATTTGATGGAAATTATTTCACGAAATAAAAAGTTTACAGGGAAGATTGTGCTCACAAATTAGGAGCGCAACAAAAGGTGCATTGAATTTTCTTTGTTCCTGCTTTCCAGTCGGCGGAGCTCCTTGCAATCAGGGCTAAGGAAGTTTCTTCAGCGCAATTTATTTTTTCTTACTCTTGCTAACAGCCACTTTTTTGCGAATAACTTTCTTCGCAAGCTTCACGGTTTTTTTCGGAGCTTTTTTCTTGGCCACATTCGAAT
>CAIQQJ010000023.1 GCA_903873905.1 uncultured Flavobacteriales bacterium | reverse complement strand
CTGATTCAGGGCATAGGTCTAAAAACCTGGATTGAGCGAAAGTTCACCTCTGTCGTTTGGTTAATCTTCAACAACAAATCTCAAATAAAATTCTTGGACCCAAACCTAAGGGATTGATTTCAGATTATCAAATTACAGATTGCAGATGGGAAAGATGGGGCTTGTCAGGAATTGTCAATTGAAATAGCCGCGGATTAGGCGGATATATTGGGGGAGAGAGTTTGGATATTGCAATCTGCACATTTGAAATTTGCCATCTGCACATCTCCCAATTCTAAGCGATTTCCATTGTAAAGAAAAAAAACTTCACCTTTATAAAATATTTCATCCTTCTACCACGACCTTCCTCTATAAACTTGAAAGAAGTGGTACACAATCCGATACTAATGGCCGCAGAACAAGACCGGTTACTTACTGAAACAGTAAATAAAGAAGGCCGAAAATTGTTCGAGTTCATCCGCAAACGAGTTCCTGAAACAGAAGATGCAGAAGATATCCTGCAAGATGTTTTTATTGAACTCACAGAAAATTTACGGGTGGACAATGTGATCGAGCGGGTGTCGGGATGGATGTATCGCGTTGCGCGGAACAAAATTGCTGATCTTTTCAGGAAACGTCGCACCGAATCGCTCGAGGCGCGTTACGAAAAGTTCAACAGTGATGGTGAAGAAGGATTGGGATTGAATGATCTTTTGCCGGATGCATCGGCAGGACCAGAAGCCCAATATGCACGACAGGTAATCATGAGTGAATTAACGTTAGCACTGGATGAATTGCCTGAAGAACAGAAATGGGTTTTTGTGCAGAATGAAATTGAGGAACGATCTTTCAAAGAGCTCGCGGAAGAATCGGGAATTCCGCTCAACACACTTCTTTCGAGAAAAAGGTATGCTGTATTATTTCTCAGGGAACGTCTTAGAGAATTATATGATGATATGAATGGGTAGTGTGTGTTCGGTGCTTTGTGCACTGTGCACAGTAAATGCAGAGCACAGTGCACACGGCACCAACCACAGCTTGGAACTAAAATATTAAAACGAACTTAAAAACTAAATAAAATGAAATGGATCTTTAAAGGCATATGTTTTGCGGCGGTGGTTGCACTTGCAGCATTGGGCTTTGGTTATGTAACAATGCAACTTTGGAATTGGCTGATGCCGGCAGTCTTCGGACTTAAAATGATTTCTTTCTGGCAAGCATTTGGAATCTTGATTCTTGCGAAAATTCTCTTCGGAGGATTTCACAGAGGAACAGGTGGAAAATGTTGCGGACATGGTGGATGGAAAAACCATGGCGGTCATTGGAAAAACCGTTGGGAAAGCAAAATGGCGAACATGACACCGGAAGAAAAGGAAAAATTCATCAGTGGGATGAGCAAGTGTGGATGGGGAGGACATTCCAAAAAAGAAACTTCGGATGAGCAAAAAATTAAGGATTAAAAATTAAGGATTAAAAATTCGAAATTTGAGGATTCGATGATTTGAAATTCGAAATTTAGTGGTTGACAAAAAACGTCTCTTAAGCAATTGAGGGGCGTTTTTTTATTTTAGGTCGAGATTCCGCTTCTTTTTATTCTTCATGTAACTCAGTATGAAAAGAAATCCCAATACAATAAATGGAAAAGTAATCAGGAGAATGATGCCCACACTAATCCAGATGGAATGGTTCATTTTATAATTCAGCGAGAAGACAAATGGACTCATTACAATTCCAATTACACAGAATACAATTCCTCCAATCAATTCACGTTTCCAGGCTAAAATCAAAACACCTAGCAGGACAAATGAAGGAATCAGATGTATCAGAAAACCCAAGAGTTGTTGACTCAAAGTAAGGTTGGGAGAAAAGGAATCAGCTGCGAATAAACTGATGAAAAGAATGGCGAGGATTCCCAAAATTCTTGGAACCCATTGGAAAATATTGCTTGAGTTTTTCATAGCCGATGTTTTTATTTTTCAAAACAGCTACAGTGAAAATCAATTCTTCAAAGCTGTTGTGTCACTTTCAATTTTGTAAGGTCAAATCCTTTTTCTTTGAGGCGATCCGTTATTTTTTTGTAAAGCGCCTCGTCCATTTTTGGAGTGCGTGAAAGAATCCACAAATATTTCATGCTTGGATCACTGACTACAGCATAACTATAATCATCTGCCAAATCGATGATCCAATATTTTCCCTTGAAAGGCCAGAAGAATTGCACTTTCAATTTTGCATTGCCAGAATTCTTTTCAACGAATGCTTTTCCCTTGATGTAGGATTGTTTTCCAGTCACACTATCGCGATTGCAACGATTTTCTACAATCACATATCCTTTATCACTTAAAGTATATTCCGCAGTTGTGCAGTGGCACCCTTTCTGAAAACTCTGTGGATAGGAAGCTATTTCATACCATTTGCCGCAATATTTTGTGATGTCAACATTGGGAACTGTTTGAAGCGTCTGGGATTTCATAATTGAAGTGGAGATAAATAATAGTAAAAGTGATATTTGAAATATTTTCGAATTTCTATTTTTTGATTTCATGGGAATTGAATTATAAATACTCAAAAAAAATAAACACCATTAACACTTAAAAGAACCACCAGCACAAAGGTAAGTGGCAAACAGAAATCAAATAAAACAATTTTCATTGTTATCCGTGATAATTATCATCGAAATTGATTTCTTAAACAATCCAGATTATTTACAAAAACAGGCAATACAATGGTGAGAAATAGCTTCCTATCCCTTCTCCTTTTTTGAAATGTATAAATAATAGGAGATTCCAGAAAGAACTAGGAAATAAACAAATGCGTAGATATAAATATTGAAATTCCATTTTACTCCTGGAAAAGCAATCATCGCGGTATAGGAATAAGGACTCAAATAAATATATTTCCAAGACATGCCGATAAGCGAAGCAATCAATCCCAAAAGTCCAATTCCAATGCCCACCAAAAAGTTTTTGAATTTCAAACTAATCAAAAATTGAATCGCAAGGATGGGCAAGCAGGTGATGAATATTTTCACACTTCCCATAAGAAAACCATATGCTGGAAATCCTACGAGTGGAAATTTATGATCAAAAATCAAACAGGGAATAATTCCTGAAACTAGAATTCCTATAGTGAAGAACAGGAAAAACTTGAATGTCATGAATAGCACAACAGCAAACTTAGCAAGGAAAATTGTAGTGAAACTTTGCGGTGTGGTATGCACTTGTTTCCAAGTATTATTCTTGTATTCTAGTTGTGCTATTAAACTACTAGCCAAAATGACTCCCATTGGTAATAGGAATCCAGCCATGTTTTGCCATAATTCATTGTAATGTTTTCTCCACGGATTGAAAAATGGATAATAGTCATTGATTGTCTTGTGGTAAACGATAAAGACAATAAGGTAAATCAATGGAATGAAAAACCCGCCAATGAGACATAGCCAAGAAGCAGAACTCCCTTTTGTCTTGAGCCACTCACTACGAAAACAATAAATGAATTTCATAAATCAATTTTTAGTGAGGTCAATGAAAATGGATTCCAAATCATCCTTTATGGTTGCAATTTGATAAACTTCCACTTTGTTTTTTACAAATTCGCTATTCATTTTCGCAATCATTTCCTTTTCAACCGCCGAAATAATCACTTGCCCGTTTGCAATGGTTGCAGCAATATTATTTGCTTTCAGAATCTCAAGTGCCAATTCAGAATTACTGGTATCAAAACAAATGGAAGATGATTGCGATTGCTTCAATTGTAATTCCTGTAAAGTCCCCTGAAACAAAACCACTCCACGATTGATGATTCCGACGTGCGTAACCATTTTCTCAATTTCAGATAATAAATGACTGGAAATTAAAATGGTCACTTTGTGCTCGGCATTTATTTTCATCAACAATTCCCTGATTTCATGAATTCCATTAGGATCCAATCCATTTGTAGGTTCATCTAAAATCAATAAAGTTGGGTTGTGCAATAAGGCAATTGCAATGCTGAGGCGCTGTTTCATTCCCAACGAAAACTTGCCAGTCTTTTTCTTTCCTGTTTCAGAAAGCCCAACAATTTCCAACACTTCCCCTATTCTACTCTTCGGACATTGATACACCTTCTGCAAAATCTCAAGGTTGTCCTTTGCATTTAGATGCGCATATAACGACGGAGCTTCTATCAACGATCCAATATTTTTCAGAATTTCAATTCGATTCGCATCAAACGATTTATTGAAAATGGAAATGGTGCCTTGCTGTTTTTTCAAAAGTCCCAGAACCAATCGTAAAGTGGTGGTTTTGCCTGCGCCATTAGGTCCTAAAAAGCCATAAATGGAACCCGTTGGAATCTGCAAATTGACATTATTCAAAACCGTTTCGTTTCCCGAAAATTTATAAGTGAGATTATTGGTTTCAATGCAATACATATTTCAAATTTTTCACAATGAACTATTCAAATACCCCAAGACTCAAAATTCATTACATAATTTTCTCGAACGACCTTACGATACTATCAATTCTAAAATCCACCTCATTCTCCTCTTTCTCCTTTTCAAAAACAATGAAGGTGTGTTTGTTCAACAGATTTTTTGCGCTGATATTAATTTTCAATTGCTCCTTGTAAACTTCCCGCTTATAGGCCATGGGAATCTCTTTGTGTTTTTTCAGATTTTTAAAATATCTCCAATAGGAACTGACATAAATACAAGGATAAAAAAACGGAAACAAGAATAGAGAAGCCTTACTCAATCGCAAATATTTTATTTCCATTATTTTGAAACCGGAAAGTTTTGCAAGCATTCTCAATTTTTGCAAACCAATCAGGAAAATGTGGCCATGATAAATTTCTCGGGAAATATTTTTATCTGACATCCAGATATCATCAATTTCATTGGGTGGCATTTTCTTGTTAATCTCACTTTCAAATAACAAATAACTGAATTTGGCAGCTAAATTGGAATAGGAAGGAGTCGTAATCAAAAGTTTTCCATTGGTTTTTATCACACGATTAAATTCCTTGAACACTTTTAATTGATCACTGAAATGTTCGATTCCTTCTTGGCAAATCAACATATCAGCATGCTTATCATTCACTGGAATTCGATCTACAATATCAGCTCGTTTGCATTCAATGTTCTTGAGCATGAAATATTCAGGAAACAAATCAAAAGGTTCGACCAAAGCACCATTCTCCAATAATATTTCAGTCGTTACGCCATTACCAGCAGGAATATCCAAAACAATTTTATTCCGCAACTCATTTTTCTGGTTATCCAAATATTTCTTGACATAAAACTTTACACTTTTTGGATTGTCGGAATGGTTATCAATCATGATTTGATTTTTGTTTTTTAGAAGGTTGTGCAAATACAAATTTGCTAATGCTATTTCCTATGACAATAAACTTGGGAGAAATTTGTTTTTTTATAAGAAAAATAAATAATTACAAATCCGAAACCACCACTTTGCGAACCTTATTTCCCTCATTACACCAGAGATTCAGAAAATATAATCCAGTAGGAAAACCAGTAACATCAATTTGAAACAGATACTCAGTTACACCTGGAAAAACATTTGAATAAAAAATCCTTCCAAAACGGTCCATCAACTGCACATACATATCTCCTGGGTTCTTGACAATAGCATCGACATAAATCAGACCTGTTGCCGGATTCGGATTAAAATCGAAATCAATTGGATCACAAATTCCATATGAAAAATTGGAAGGACTGAAACCATTACTGCGTGCAAAACAATCGTTGCGATAGGTTTTTCCATCGCAGGCACAAACAGGAATCCAATCGGGCGAACAGGAAGTAGTTTGAATAAGAGAACTATCGACGCATTGGGAAAACAAATCAAATGTTCCTGTAAAACAAATCAAGAAAGAAACAACTATCAGCCTTCTTATCATACCCTAAAGATACAAAAGGCCAACTTATTTCAATAACATATTTTAAACTCTCACCCCAATCAACATCATGTCATCAGTTTGCTCAAAGCGACAAAAAAACTAAATCAAAGTCAAAAAATAAATTAGTGTGGCTGCTTCTCCCAGGAAAATAAATTCTTCACCGGTTTCCATGCACCTTTTTCAAACTTGTAAAGTGTAGCTCCTCCATTTCCGCACATTGCACCACATTGGAAACTTACATATACAATAGCCATATTCCCGTCTTTTGTAAAAATCGGTTCTGAAACTTCATAATATCCCGATTTATACAACCCAAAATAATCCGTCCAGGCTTTTGTAGATTTTTTAAAACTCAAAGCTGCGGATGGAGTTTTGGAAGATGGAACAATTTTAGAATGTGGAATAGAATCTGAAGTCCACAAATGTGGTTTGTATGCATTTAATTGTGCTGTCATATAAACAACATCAGCTTGGGTAATCAATTTTTGAGATTTCAAATCCGCCAATTCCATTGAATCGGATTCTGAATCATAATAAAAATGTGCTATGACAGAATCTCTCATCAGGAAAGAAGAATCGCTAGCATTTGAATTTTTCAAGGCTGTAGCTAAAAGTGCCTGGCGAGATTGAGCAGAAATACTGATGGAAATCAAGACTGCTGCAAAAATGAAATATTTTTTCATGTGCTTATGTTTGAAACGAAGATAAGTAAATGATATTTAATGCGTGTCCATGACTGATAAATGCCTGAATACAGTGCCTTTCAAGAAATAAAACAATGGATTTATGGAATTGCCAAAACCACTGCATCTTTTAGGTGATTCCCAGATTAATGGGCTATCTAAAAACAAAAGCCATGAGCAATTCAACTACCCAAAGAGGATTCCTATTCGGAACAATAGCAGTAGCAATCATCTCAACGTTAGCCTGGGTATATCCCGAAGGCTATTACAAAATCCAATCGGAAAACGAATTTATAAAATCTGCAAAGGAAAAAGTTGCAGCCTACAATAAACAGATTCCTGAGGATCGCATTTATGTACAAATGGACAAACCACTTTATGGGCCAGGAGAAACAATGTGGCTTTCGGTTTTTGTGCGGAATGGACAATCGTTACATCCATCAAAAAAATCCGACATCGTTCATGTTGAATTGATAAATCCGAAGGGTTCAGTAGAAAAAACAATTAATCTGATTGCAACAAATGGCGTTGCAGCTGGAGATTTTACATTGGACCAATCTGCAGCAGGCGGTTTGTATAAAGTTCGTGCCTATACAAATTGGATGAAGAATGACGGAGAGAATAATAAATTCGAAAAAGAGGTTACAGTTCAAGAAATCATCCTTCCGAATCTGAAAATGAAATTGGACTTCGAGAAAAAAGCTTTTGGTGCAGGCGATGAAGTGATCGCAAAATTGAATTTGAACACGAATGAAAACAAACCTCTTTCAAATTACTCCATCAAATATGTAACCAGCATTGCTGGAGAAAAAATAATTGAGAAAAGTGAAATCACCGATGAGAACGGAGAAAAATACATTCACTTCAAACTTCCTGCGAAACTTGCAAGCAGTGATGGTTTATTGAATATCATGATCGATTACAATGGAAGTACGGAAAGTATTTCTCGCTCCATTCCAATTGTATTGAACAAAATAACATTGAACTTATTTCCAGAAGGCGGAGATCTTGTAATGGGAATTCAAAGTAACATTGCCTTTCGTGCGCTTAACGAATTTGGAAAACCTGCCGATATAGAAGGTATTGTATTGACAGAAAAAGGATCTCAAGTTTCTTCACTCGCAAGTTTTCACCAAGGAATGGGAGCATTCAGTTTCAATCCTCAGCCCAATGAAAAATATCATGTGAAAATCACAAAGCCAGAAGGCATCACAGAAACCTATCCGATTCCAGAAGCATTACAACATGGATATGTCATGAATATTGACAATTCAAATCCAGGTGAAGTTGGTGTGAATATCGCATCTACTGAAGTCGAAGAACTTTCTTTGGTTGCACAAGTACGGGGAAAAATATATTATTCAACTGTGATCAATGCAAGACCAGGAAGCAGCAAAATTATTTTTCCAACAAGCAATTTCCCAATAGGCGTTGCGCAAATCACCCTTTTCGATTCAAAAGGAATTGCGAGATCAGAACGTTTGGCTTTTGTAAATAAAGAAAAACAACTCGACATCACAATTGAAACAGACAAGGACAAATATTTGCCAAGAGAAAAAGTAAAAATGACATTAACCGTAAAAGATGAACATGGAATGCCAATGCCTGCAAACCTTTCACTCGCTGTTGTAAATGATCAACTTCTTTCATTCGCCGATGACAAACAAGGGAATATTCTTTCAGAACTTTTGCTTCAAGAAGACATCAATGATAAAGTAGAAGAGCCTGCGTATTATTTTGATCGTAGAGAAGCAAATGCAGATCGCGCATTGGATTATCTATTGATGACTGCAGGATGGAGAAGATACACTTGGGAAAAAGTAATGTCGGATGATCTTCCACAAGTTACATTCCAAGGAGAGCGCGCCATTTTTTCTGGAATAGTAATGGATGCTTCAAGTGGCAAAGCTATTTCAAATGCAAAATTAAAAATCAATGGTGGTGTAGAATACCAATCGGATGAAAGCGGACATTTCACTTTTTCAAGATTGGATTTATCAAAACCAACAACACTTACAATTTCTTCCGGAAATTATTCTCCGCAGCAAGTACAAGTAACTCAATATTTACAGGACCAGGTTTATTATTTATACGCTGCAAATTATTACGACAACTGGGGTTGGAACTCCAATCAAAACTTAAGAGGTGGTGTTCGTATGGAGGAAGAGCAAGCTGTCCCTGCTGCTGCAGAAGGTGGCTCAGGAAGATGGAATGGCGATGCCATGGGAAAAGACGCACCTGCTGTCGAAAAATCAAAAGTTCCACAACATCAAATTCAACGTGTTGCCCTTTCTGAAAACAAAAAACTTGAAGATAAAGAAGTAAATAATATTCCAGCAGATGATGATGCGAAAGCAAAAGTTGCAAGTCAATCGGGCCCTGAGCAAGTTGCGGATCGTCGTGATGGATTGTTTAACATGGGAGATTCTGTCAACGAAATGGATCAACAAAATTTCGAGGTCATTAATGGTACAGTCTATTATCGTAAAAAAGAATTTGCTGCGCCTGTTTACGACAAAAAAGAAAATGTTGAAACAAGAACAGATTTCCGTAACACCATTTATTGGAATCCGAATGTTGCTGTTGATAATACAGGAAAGAAAACTATTGAATTTTATGCATCAGATGACATCACCTCATTCCGAACAACAGTAGAAGGTTTGAGCGGTAATGGATCAATTGGAAGAACTGAAAGCAATTTCTTTACACAACTTCCATTCGCAATGAGCACAAAAATCCCTGTTGAAGTTGCAACTCAAGATGTTGTTTCTATTCCATTGACATTAAAAAATAATACAGACGCACCACTAGGTGGATTCCTCACAATCACTTCCCCTGATGGATTGAAAGCATTGGTGCAAATTCCATCAGTACAAACCATCATGCCTGGAAAAGCAAAAGTGATTTATCTTGACTACGAAGTTTTGGATAAAATTGGGGAAGGGGAATTCACCATCTCATTCAAATCATGCGGACTTGGAGATGCGTTCACACAAAAAATAAAAATTGCTCCAAAAGGATTTCCGGTCGCAACTTCTTTCTCTTCACAAGAAAAAGAAAATGTGTTTTCATTCGAACCAAAAAATATGGTGAAAGGTTCATTGAAAATTAATTTCACTGCATTCCCAAATGTTGTAAGTGATTTGATGAAAGGTGTAGCTGGAATTTTGCAAGAACCTTACGGATGTTTCGAACAAACTTCTTGTACCGCCTATCCAAATGCAATGGTGTTGGATTATCTACACACAACAGATAGCAAGGATGATAAAACACTTTCTTATGCCAGTGATTTGTTGAGTCGTGGCTACAAACGTTTGACAACATTCGAAGCGCCCGATAAAGGTTACGAATGGTTCGGTGCGAATCCAGGACATGAAGGATTGACTGCTTATGGATTGATGGAATTTTCAGATATGAAAAAAGCAGGAGCAGATGTTGATCAGAAAATGGTGGATCGCAGTGCCGTTTGGTTGATGAGTCATCGTGATGGAAAAGGTGGTTTCAGAAGAGAACAACATGCTTACCACAACTTCGGACAAATCAGTGAAGAGATTTTAAATTCCTATATCGTGTTTGCACTTGCAGAAGCCGGATATACAGATATTCAAAATGAATTTGCAACTTCCTACAAAAAAGCAATGGAAACAAAAGATCCATACATGCTCGCGATGATGGCGAATGCTTCCTACTCCTTGAAGGATACAAAAAAAGGTGATGAAGCAATGACAGCCCTATTGAGTTTACAAGCGAAAGATGGCAGCTTCACTGGAAAAACGCATTCCATTACCTATTCACAAGGAGAATCCTTAACAACAGAAACAACTTCACTCGCCATTCTTGCAATCTTGAAATCGCCGGAGAAAAATGGTGCCGCATTGAATAGTGCAGTACAATTCCTCGTCGGTTCAAGAAGTGGATCAGGAGTCTTCAGTTCAACACAAGGAACCATTCTCGCATTGAAAGCACTGACTGAATATGCAAAGTTCTCAAAGAAGACAACCGAGGATGGAACAATTGAAGTTTATGTTGATGACAAAAAAGTGTCAACTAAAAAATACAAAGCAGGAGAAACAGGAGCCATCACTGTTGATAGTCTTGAAAACAATGTAAGTGGAGACGGAAAACATACCATCAAGGTGAAATTTGTTGGAGTGAAAACTGCCCTTCCTTATTCTGTAGCTGCGAATTGGAGCACAACTTTACCAATGAGCAATAAAGAATGTTCTGTTGGCTTGACGACAAAATTAGCAACACAAAATGCAAATGTTGGTGAAACCGTTCGTCTTACTTCTGTCATCACAAATAAAAAGAACGAAGAAATTCCAAGCACGATGGCAATCATCGGAATTCCAGCAGGCTTTACTGTTCAACCTTGGCAGTTGAAGGAAATGCAAGAGAAAAATATTTTCGACTATTATGAAATGAAAGGAAACAACCTTGCAATTTACTATCGTGGAATGGAGAAAAATGCAGTGAAAGAAATCAACCTTGATTTGAAAGCAGAGATTCCCGGCACTTACGATGCTCCCGCTTCATCAGCCTATCTCTATTACACAAATGAATTCAAAACATGGGATGCAGCTGCAAGAGTAACAATCCATAAAAACAACCAATAATGTTTTTCGCAAGGACAAATAAAACAGCAAGGAGGCACAGGGGAATTTCCCTTGTGTCCTCTTTGTTATTTTTCTTTGTACTGGTTTTATTTTCACTGCCTGTTCGAGCGGAGTCGAGAACCACTTCCAAAGAAAATCAGGTTGCATCAGAAAACAACTTCTCAACAAGTGATCCTGATTCCACCAAACAGAAATATGAATTGAACGATCCACGCAATCCAGATTGTCCGTGTCATGCCGCACAAAAACAAGCGGAAGACGAATACAAAAGATTGCAAGGGCAAAATGGAAATCAGCAGAACAATTCCAATGCGAATAATGTCACTACTACCACAAATAACAATTCCAACAATTCAAAAGTTGCCACCAACAAAAACAATTCGAGTGGAACCTCAAGTGGAACTTCAAAACATTATTCGAAATCAAAATCGAATTTGAAACAAATGACGAAGTGGATGAAAAAAGTGAAACGGAAAATGAGAAATAAGAACAATGGTACTAAGAAGGGAAAGCATCGATTGGTGGATTGTTTTCATTTTCAATGAGAGATTATAATGCAATCGGTCAGGACTAAAGCCCATGCCCATTCGATTTTCTATAACCCCAAGCTGAAGCTTGGGGTTATAGAAAATATCTCTGTGCTAGACGGATTGCTGAACAACATCACCACATTTGCAAGCACACTTCACACTCACGAGGGATTTCACACTTGCGAGGGAACCTCACACTCCCGAAGGCTCTTCACACTTGAGAGGAAACTGCATACTTGCGAGAACGGCACACACTTGCGAGGACACTGCATACATATGAGGACACTGCATACTTGCGAGGACACTGCACACTTGCGAACACACTGCACACTTGCGAACACACTGCACACATATAAGGACATCACCCATAACCCCAAGCTTCAGCTTGGGGTTATGGCCCTCACTATAGACAGAGGGCTTTAGCCCTGCACCTGTTCGTGGTACTCCAAAAGAAAACGATCACATTCCTTTGAAAACGTAATCTTCCTATGATGTTCTTCCTGATTTTCAATATAGGCTCTCACTCTATTCATAGAGGATTCATCCACAGATGCTGCATAATACTTATGACACCATTGAAATTTTTCCTTGGTGATTTTGTTTTTATTAATCCAGAATGAAGATTCTCCTTTAATCAACTTCATCACTTCCGACATTTTCATATCGCCGTTCAACGCAATAAGCGCATGCAAATGTTCCGTATGTCCATTTATCCTATTGATAAAAATTCCTTTCGACTTCGCATTTTCTCGAATATGAGCAATCACTTCTGCTTTGATTGCATTGGTGAAAAAGGGAAATCTATTTTTTGTTCCCCATACAGCATGCACCCAAATTTTCACGTGTGACATTTTTTTTGTTTTTTGGTTTTAAATTATTTTGAAACTTGTCAAGACGCAAAAACCCCACGCGTTTGCATGAGGTTCTTGTGATTAGGACGGGAATAATTTATTTTTTTGTTGTGATGATTGGTTTGGTTTTTCTGATGCGAAGTTATTTAAATTATTACAAAGCAAAGTTTCATTTATGAAAATCTGCGAAATCTGCACCTACATATTTCTCCTATACTGCCCACCCACTTCAAACAACGCTTCCGTAATTTGTCCAAGTGAACAATACTTCACCGCTTCCATCATTTCTTCAAAAACATTTCCATTTCTGATTGCAACATCTTGCAAGCGTTTCAACATCTCTGCTGATCCTGAGCCTGTCGAAGGGTCCTCATTTGCCTCTTTCAAATTGCGCAACATTTCAATTTGATATTGTTTTTCCTCTTCTGTTGCACGAATGACTTCTGCCGCAATAGAAGTTGGAGAACCTTTGGACGAAAGAAAAGTATTCACACCAACAATCGGAAATTTTCCATTGTGTTTTAATGTTTCATAATACAAACTCTCTTCTTGGATTTTTCCACGCTGATACATGGTTTCCATTGCACCCAAAACGCCACCGCGTTCAGAGATGCGATCGAATTCCGTCAACACTGCTTCTTCCACAAGATCAGTCAATTCCTCAATGATAAAGGATCCTTGCATTGGATTTTCATTTTTCGCCAATCCCAATTCACGATTGATGATCAATTGAATTGCCATTGCGCGTCGAACGGACTCTTCTGTTGGAGTTGTAATCGCTTCATCGTATGCATTTGTGTGAAGCGAATTACAATTGTCATAAATCGCATAGAGCGCTTGCAGTGTTGTGCGAATGTCATTGAAATCAATTTCCTGTGCATGAAGTGAACGACCGGAAGTTTGAATATGATATTTCAACATTTGCGAACGTTCATTTCCACCATATTTTTGTTTCATCGCCTTCGACCAGATGCGACGTGACACGCGGCCAAGCACAGAATATTCCGGATCCATTCCATTCGAGAAGAAGAAAGAAAGATTCGGTGCAAATTCATTGATATCCATTCCTCGCGACAAATAATATTCCACGAAAGTAAATCCGTTGGAAAGTGTGAGTGCAAGTTGTGTAATAGGATTTGCACCCGCTTCCGCAATGTGATAACCGGAAATGGAAACAGAATAGAAATTTCTTACTTTTTGATCAATGAAATATTGTTGCACATCGCCCATTACACGAAGTGAAAATTCCGTGGAGAAAATGCAAGTGTTTTGCGCTTGATCTTCCTTGAGAATATCGGCCTGCACAGTTCCTCGCACCTGACTGAGCGTATGTGTTTTTATTTTTTCGTATACATCTTTTGGCAAAACTTTATCGCCTGTAATACCAAGCAACATCAAACCGAGTCCGTCATTTCCAGCAGGCAATTCACCTTGGTATTTTGGACGCGCGATTTTTTTGTTGTCAAAATATTCCGCGATTTTCTTTTCAACTTCTTTTTCCAGTTTATGTTCGCGAATATATTTTTCGCATTGCTGATCGATCGCAGCGTTCATGAAAAATGCAGCCAACATTGCAGCAGGACCATTGATTGTCATGGAGACAGAAGTTCTCGGATCGGCAAGATCAAAACCAGAATACAATTTCTTCGCGTCATCAAGACAACAAATGCTCACCCCAGAATTTCCGACTTTTCCATAAATATCAGGACGCACATCTGGATCGCGACCATAAAGTGTCACGGAATCAAAAGCCGTTGACAATCGTTTTGCAGGAAGGCCGAGTGAAACATAATGGAAACGTTTGTTTGTACGTTCCGGTCCGCCTTCTCCAGCGAACATTCTTGTTGGATCTTCACCTTCACGTTTGAATGGATAAATTCCAGAAGTGTAAGGGAACTCTCCAGGAACATTTTCCTGCATGAGCCATTGCAACAAATCGCCCCAAGCTTCGTAACGTGGTGTTGAAATCTTTGGGATCAAAGTATGAGAAAGCGATTCGTAATGTGTTTCGATTTTCAATTCCTTGTCGCGAACTTTATAAATGTAAAATTCGTTTTTATATTGCTGCGCTTTCTCGGGCCACTCTTCAATCAACTTGAAATTCTTCGGGTCGATGTCGAGCAATAAATTGTGATATTCCTTTTCCAAGGCAACAACCGTTGCTGAATTTTCTTTTTTCTTCTTGAGTAAATCAATCGATTTTTTCAAGGAAAATAAATTCTGTGCAACTGCCGCTTGTTGTTTTACCTTTTTATCATAACCACGATTGTTATCCGTGATTTCAGAAAGATAACGTGTGCGTGCGGGTGGAATAATATAAATTTTTTCAGACATTTCCTTTGTAATCTGGAAAGTCGAATTCAATTTCGCTCCTGTTTTTTCTGAAATTTTGTCAACGATCATTCGGTAAAGCTGATTCATTCCCGGATCATTGAATTGTGATGCGATGGTTCCCACAACAGGAAGTTGGTCATCGTCCACTTCAAAAAGTTTATGGTTACGTTTGAATTGTTTGCGCACATCGCGCAAGGCATCGAGCGCACCACGTTTATCAAATTTGTTGAGTGCAATCAAATCAGCGAAATCGAGCATGTCGATTTTTTCGAGTTGTGTGGCTGCTCCGTATTCCGGTGTCATCACATACAAACTCACATTGCTGTGCTCGACAATTTCCGTATCGCTTTGTCCGATTCCAGAAGTTTCGAGAATGATCAAATCGAAATTTGCGGCTTTTAATATTTCAACCGCTTCATTCACATATTTAGAAAGCGCCAAATTACTCTGACGTGTTGCGAGTGAACGCATGTACACACGGGAGTTATTGATCGCATTCATTCGAATACGATCGCCCAACAACGCACCACCTGTTTTTCTCTTCGAAGGATCAACAGAAACGATTCCAATTGTTTTGTCTTTGAAATCAATCAGAAAACGACGAACGAGTTCATCCACCAATGAAGATTTTCCTGCACCACCCGTTCCTGTAATTCCAAGAACCGGAGTTTTTGATTTTTTCGCGAGCGCTTTTATTTCTGTGATTTCATTTTTGTGTTTGTCTCCAAAATTTTCCGCAGCGGAAATCAATCTTGCAATTCCAATGTGATCCATTGCATCAAGATGTTTTACTTCTCCATGCAAATTAACTCCAGTAGCATAATCCGATTTCTCTAAAAGATCATTGATCATTCCTTGCAAGCCCATGGATCGGCCATCATCGGGATGATAAATTCTTGCTATTCCATAATTCTGCAATTCATGAATTTCCTCAGGTAGAATTGTACCACCACCACCACCGAAAATTTTAATATTTCCACAACCGCGCTCTTTCAACAAATCATACATGTACTTGAAATATTCCATGTGTCCTCCTTGGTAGGAAGTGATCGCAATAGCATTTGCGTCTTCTTGAATGGCACAATTCACAATTTCAGCAACACTTCTGTCGTGACCCAAATGAATGACTTCCGCCCCACTCGACTGGATGATTCGACGCATCACATTAATCGCAGCATCATGCCCATCAAAAAGTGATGCGGCTGTTACAATTCGGATTTTATTTTTCGGATGATAAGGTGCTGCTTCGTTCATAAGGAATTTATACTAATTGCCACGAATTTACGAATGAAATTCGAATATCGAATGTAGAATATCCAATATCGAATATCGAATTGAAATTACAAAAAACAAAAGCTACTCATTCCATATTCAAAATTGTCAGACCGAGTGTTTTTGCCAATGAAAATATGGATATTTTATGAGCGTTTCATTGGCAAAAACGTATCGAGGTTTGCGTGAGGGATAGTAGCGGTTACCCTCCCAACAGAATTGTTGGGACGAGGAGTAATAGCGGATAGCCCGACCTGAGGTACGAAGGACACGCCCAAATTAAATTCCGGAATCTGCACATCTGAAATTTTAAATCAAATCAACTAATTCTTCTTTATCGCCTCCACCTGTTTTCTTGAATCACCATTATATTTTTCAATATCAGTTTCAAAATCATTTTGTTTCAAACACCCAAAACCTGATCAAAATCAATAAAAAATATTTTTGGAATATCGACTTTTATACAATGGTTCAAGTCAATCAATAAGAATCCATCAAAAACATCATTTGTTATGAAGAAAATACTTTCAGCAATTCTAGTTCTGGCCTCCATGATAACGCATGCTCAGGTAATAACCACGCTGCAGCACAATGGCCAAACAACAGTTTATTATAATCAGAATGGCCTTGTTGACGCTTGCGCCGCTTCTGTTGACGGAGATTCTATTTACCTGTCGGGCGGACATTTCAATCCCGTTACAATCAATAAACGTCTGAATATTTTCGGAACAGGTCATTTTCCTGACAGTACTGCAGCGACAGGAATTACAAACATCGATGGAAGCATCACGTTGAATTCAGCTGCAGACAATAGCCATATTGAGGGATTGATGATCAATGGGCATTTTTATTTACAAACGGATTCTGCAGTGAATAATGTGGTTGTGTCTAGATGTTATATTACTGGAAATTTTTACTCTTCAGGATCAAGAACAACACCAAGCATGTTCGTGACTGTGAAGGAGTGCATCATTGGAGGTTCTTTTTCTGTTCCTAATTTTCTGCAATGCGATATTTCAAATAACCTCATTTATACCACAATTGATTATGCCTGGAACTGTTCGATAAGAAATAATATTTTCTTCAATGCGCCCTATTATGGTTGGCCTTATTATACTTATTACAATTTTTATGATTGTGATAACAGTCTAATTGAAAATAATATTTTCATGAGCAGCTCTTACTATTTTGTTTTCTGCGACAACCCTCTTGTAAGAAACAACATTTTTGTGCAATCACCTTCGAGTGTATCAGGAAGTGGGACATTCACGGCGAACTACATCAACATTAGTGCTGCCAATATATTTGTGAATTATACACAGGCCTCCTTCACGTACTTGGATAATTATCATCTTCAATCACCGTTGATTTATTTAGGATCTGATGCAACACAAGTTGGCATTTATGGTGGTGCCTATCCATTCAAAAAATCATCTGTTCCGATAAATCCACATATTCGTTCCGTGAATATTCCCGCAACAACGGATGTAAATGGAAACCTCAACATCAATATTTCAGTCGGCGCACAACAACAATAATGTTCTGTATTTTTTCGAATATGAAAAGATTGATCGTCATTCTTTTTTTGCTTCCAACATTACTGCTTGCCCAAAACAAGGTGAGACGATATGAATATTGGTTTGACAATAATTACTCAAGTCGTGTTACTACAAATATTTCACCAGTACTCAATTTTTCGCTTAACACTTCGATTCCTACCTCCACGCTCTCAACAGGATTGCATGTCATTCATATGCGATTTCAGGATGAAAGTGCTCGTTGGAGTTCTACTGTCAGTCAATTCTTCCAAAAATTGCCGCCAGTCATTTCTTCCAATTTCAATTTGGTAGGCTATGAATATTGGTTCGATAATAATTATGCGGCTCATGTTTATTCCTCTACGCTTGTACAAGAAAATGTAAATATCACTTCTGCAATTTCAACCCCTGCTTTAGCTGATGGGCTACATGTAATCCATATTCGTTTCAAAGACAATTCGGGAAAGTGGAGCAGTACGGCCAGTCAGTTTTTCCATAAAATACAATCAACAATTTCAATTGCAAATGACATTGTTGCTTATCAATATTGGTATGACAATAATTTCACCTCCGCAACTTTTGTAACCGTAGGTCCTTCACAGAATGCCAATATTCTTTCTCCCCTTTCTGCATCCAGCTTAAATAACGGATTGCATGTCATTCATTTTCGTTCTAAAGACAATACAGGAAAATGGAGTTCTACGGTGAGTCAATTTTTTCAAAAAGTACAGCCTTCGAATGTATCAGCTGTTCAACTTACGTCCTACCAATATTGGTACGATAATAATTATGGCGCTGCAGTAACAAATCCCATTTCTGTTGCTCAGGAAATCACATTGATCACATCTCTCTCTGCATCTTCTCTTGCTGATGGATTGCATATGATCCATATTCGTTTCAAGGACAATACAGGAAAATGGAGTTCGGTTGTCAGTCAGTTTTTTCACAAGACTGAAACGGTTCCATCAATTAATAATATGATTGTTGCATATCGCTATTGGTTCGATACCAATGATGCTGCAATGATTTCAAACAATGTTGCGCCTTCAGCTGATTATACACTCAATACAATTATCAGCATGATAACAGTTCCACACGGAGCCCACCTTGTAAACTTTCAATTCCGCGATTCACTTGGAATGTGGAGTTCGGTTGTAACTGATACAGTTACAAAATTGCCAGTACCCATTGCATTGTTCTCTGCCGCTGATACAATTTTTTGTGATTCCGGCACAGTTGCCTTTTCCAATCAAAGTATTGATGCGGATACTTACCTATGGGATTTCGGAGATCTTACCACATCAACATTGCAAACTCCAATTCATACATACACTTCACCTGGACTTTACAATGTGAGTCTCACTGTTCTCGACACGACAATTGGACGTGATAGCATCACCGTTTACAATACGTTCATCGAGGTATATGCTATTCCTGCACATACATTGACTGTTTCTTCAAATGACAGTATTTGTGCAGGAACAACTGCCAATATTTTTGCCCCCGTGAATTATGTTTATTCCTGGAATACGGGTTCAACGGCTTCGTCCATCACAGTAAATTCCGCTGGCGATTATTTCACAACAATTACAAATGCCCAATATGCCGGTTGCTTCACGCATTCCGATACGGTGCATATTACATTGATGCCTTTACCGATTGTCAATTTGGGAATTGACACGAATATTTGTCAGGGATCACAACTAACATTAAACGCTTTTAATTCCGGAGCAACATATAATTGGAGTACGAGCGCAACTACTTCTTCTATCGTTGTGAATGCGGCCAATACGTTTTGGGTAAATGTCACCTCCGCGTTCGGTTGCGCGAACATCGATACCATCACAATAGGAATCAATCCTCTTCCTATTGCTGCGTTCACCTATAACGTCAGCAACTTGACAGCAAGTTTCACAAACGCTTCAAACAATTCAACTTCTTACAGTTGGAATTTCGGTGATGCCGCTTACAGTACAGTTGCTGCACCATCACATACCTACACGGTGGACGGAACATATACTGTTACACTTATCGCAAGCAACAACTGTGGTTCGGACACTACTTTCCAAGTGATAAGTGT
>CAIQQJ010000022.1 GCA_903873905.1 uncultured Flavobacteriales bacterium | reverse complement strand
TTTTTAGAATAGGAATTTGGTTTTCCTTTCGCGAGAAAAACAACCAATTCATTTCCGGGAAGCAAGTGATTTATTTTTCCGCTGTCACTCACTATTAAAAACGGTTGCATGTAAATGGCAAACTTATCGCCCACTTTCATGGAGGAAGATTTGTAAACTTCGACAACCTCCACTAAAACCGGTCCAGCCGTTTTCACATTAATGGGACTTTCAACAATTTTCACTTTCAGCACATGCGCTGATTTTTTCTTCATGTTTTTCAGAACAGGAATATTCTGAGCGTTCGCTATTGTAGCGAAGGAGAAAATAAATAGGAGAATGAAATACCTCATGGCGCTATTTTACGTTAGTTATGCAAATGGCTTGCCAATTTCGGTTGTCGGTTGTCGGTGGGCAGTTGGCTATATGCAGTTGGCAGTTGGCGGACTTGAATATCATCGACCGCTGACTGCACACTGTCAACTGTTTTCTGCTGACCGACCTTTACTATCTTTGTCATGCATGCATAAGCTATTCGCACTATTTGGATTTTTGACACTGATTTGTTTTTCGTCCTGCGATGACAATGACAGTTTGGGTATTCCAAAGCCTCGTGGTTATTATCGCATTGCGCTTCCTGAGAAAAAATTTGTGATGTATGATGCGGAATGTCCGTACACTTTTGAAATTCCTGATTACGCGAAAGTTTACCATAGTGCAGCTCCAAATGCAGATCCATGTTGGCGCGATTTATATTTCGGTCCATTTCATGCAACACTTTATATCAGCTATAAAGAAATTGACAACGATTCCATTCTTGAAGCTTTAATAAATGAAAGTTGGCAATTGACAGAAGCGCACAGTCAGGTTGCGAGTGGCATGCGTGATTCCTCTATTCTACGTCCAAAGGACCGCGTTTTTGGTTCCGTTCAATCGCTGAGTGGAAATGCGGCAACACAAGTTCAATTTTATTTAACGGACAGCGTTAAACATTTCATTCGTGCATCGCTGTATTTTTATTCTCCACCGAATAAAGATTCCATTGCTCCAGTTTTGGAATATGTGAAGAAAGATATTTACCATATTGTTGAAACGCTGAAATGGAAAGACACGCCATTGCCAGCGGATGAAATGAAAAAAGTTGTTGGAACAAAACCAAAAAATATTCCAGTTTCTCACTGAGACCCTGACAATAAGAATTGAAATATCTGTCTTCGTTGCAAAACTGCTTAAAAACATTTTGTTTCCACAAAAGCACGAAGGCACGAAGGATTTCAAAAACCCACTGTTTCAAGTGAAGATTTTCCTAACTTCGGTAGCGTAAAAATCTACCCATGAAAAAATATTTTCTACTTTTTATCTTCTCCTCCTTCTTCACACTATTTCTTTCTGCGCAAAACGGCGCCTATTCGCGTGTGAAAATTTTTACGGATGATGCAGGCCTGCGCACCTTGTCGGCTGCTGGAATTGCGGTGGACCATGGTGAGTTCAAAAAAGGATATTGCTTCACTACTGATTTGTCGGCAGCGGAATTTCTAAAAGTTCAGCAATTGGGATTTCCTTATGAGGTTATAATTCCAGACGTGCAGGCGTATTATCAGAAGCAAAATGAAAATGGAGCAAAAATAAATCCGACTGAAACTACACAGGCTATTACTTGTGGAAGCGGTCCAACATTTCCAACACCAACAAATTTTGCATTGGGAACAATGGGCGGATTTTTTACGCTAAATGAAATTTATTGGCATCTCGATAATATGGCGAGTCTTTATCCGAATATTTTCAAAGCGAGAGTTGCCATTGACAGCAACATTACCACAACACAAGGAAGATATTTGTTCTGGGTAAAAATTTCTGACAATCCGAACATCGGTGAAAACGAGCCAAAGATTTTATACACTGCTGCGCATCATGCCCGTGAGCCAGCAGGCGTTTCTCAATTGATCATGTACATGTATTACTTATTGGAAAATTACAATACCGATCCTGAAGTTCATTATCTCGTTGACCATACCGAAATGTTTTTTGTTCCCTGTGTAAATCCAGATGGTTATAATTACAATTATACCACCAATCCGAACGGTGGAGGAATGTGGAGAAAAGATCGTCGTGATAATTTGGATGGAACTTTTGGTGTTGACTTAAATAGGAATTACGGATACTTCTGGGGTTATGATAATGTAGGTTCATCGAATCAAACCAATAATGAAACCTACCGTGGTCCTTCACCAGTATCAGAACCTGAAACACAATTGATGGAAGAATTTTGTCTTGCACATCAATTCAGAATTGCAATCAATAATCACACGTATTCAAATGTTCTTTGTTTTCCCATCAGTTACGACTTAAATGTTATTGCCACAGATGCACCGACATACAATGCCTGGGGACCAATTTTGACCGAGACGAATCATTATGCGTTTGGAAATGCAATGCAAACGGTAGGCTATACTACCAATGGAGATTCGGATGATTGGATGTACGGTGATAGTATTTCAAAACCAAAAATCATTGCCATGACACCAGAAGCAGGCGATGACGCAGATGGTTTTTGGCCTGCTTCCAATCGCATTATTCCAATTTGCAGAGGAAACATTCCGATGGATATCAATGCAGCAAGATTACTTCTTGCATATGGTCGCACGCATGATGGCGACGGAAAATACATTTCGCAATTGAATGGATATTTCCATTATGATTTTCAGCGTTTGGGTTTGGACTCTCCAGCATCTTACACCGTAAGTATCCAATCTTTATCATCGTGGATTACTTCTGTAGGCAGTGGCCATATCTATTCAGGACTTGCGCGTTTGCAAAGTGTAACAGATTCCATTTCCTATTCACTGAATTCAGCAATTCCAGAAGGAACAGCATTTTCATATGTTGTATTAGTGAACAACGGCACTTTTACATGGAGTGATACCATCACAAAAACTTTTGGTCATACTGTCATTCTACTTGCAAATAATGGAAATTCAATTACAGGATGGACTTCCACTGGTGGTTGGGGCATTAACACTTCTGCGTTCTACAGTACGCCCTCATCTATTGGAGACAGTCCGAGTGGAAATTATAATCAATTGGCAAACACCAACATTAAAACAACTTCACCCATCAGTTTAGTTGGTGCGATCAGTGCTCAACTTTCTTTTCGTGGAATGTGGGCCTTGGAAGCGGGTTATGATTATTCACAAGTTCAAGTTTCGACAGATAATGGTGTTACCTGGACAGCACTCTGTGGAAAATACACAACAAATAATAATGGTCTTGACAATGGAAATCCAACTTATACTGGAATCAATAGTGTGTGGTTAAAAGAAGAAATGTCTTTGGATAATTATCTCGGACAAAGCATTTTGGTTCGCTTCCGTCTTTCAGCAGATTTCGGTGTACAATACGATGGATTCAATTTTGATGATTTGTTGGTGGAAGCAATTGACACAACGAGTGCACAAGGAATTTCTGAAAATCATTTAGCCGCAAGTTCAATTTCACAAAACATGCCGAATCCTGCTGATGATTATACGTTTATCAATACCGGACATCATTCACAAAACGGCACGATTGAAATTTACAATTCAATTGGAGAATTGGTAATGACAAAAAATGTAAATGCAGGAACTCCTTCTGTGCAATTGAATACCACTTCACTTTCTGTTGGTGTATATTTTTACAGAATGGTTTGTGGAAGTGAGATTTCTGAAACAAGAAAGATGTCAGTGGTGAGATAGACTTCGATACGTCTCGTCAAAAAACTTTACAGTGGAAATTCATTCATTTGTTGACGAGCCTACTCAGTCTGACAAAAAATAATCTTGGATGAATGCTAGACACGAATGTTTTCAGAAAGGCCTTCGTGTTTTGTGTTGGAGCCTGCACTGAGCTTATTGAAGTGTGGCAAATCTTTTTTGTTACTTCTAAGATTTTGTTCGTGTGATCAATCCATATTGTATCCCAAATAAAATCATTGCCAAAATCAAGTGTATGGGCTGTGCGAATGCAGGAATTGAAAAATTGTGAATGAATACCCCAACTGCATATTCAGCAATCAGCACAAACAGAATTCCGAAAACCAAACGTTTTGTATTTTTATCGGAAACAATTTTGTTCAATTTGAAAACCAAAAATCCATTCAATACAATAACGAGCATGGCAATGATTTGGTGAACAGGATAAATTCCATTTAGTTGAGAAATCCATTTTTCCCTAGACAAACCATCCATATTATGGTTAATCATGTCTATTTGTTGACGCACTTGCGTTCCGAAAATGATTTGGGTGATGGTCAATAGTATTGCGGAGAATAAAAGCAACCGAATATTTTTCTCAACAATGGATTTTTTAAATTTTCCTGAAAGCACACTCACGCGCGTATGAGCAAAAATCACCACACTCAACAAGGCGAGTGAACTCATCATGTGAAATGTAATTTTCTGCGGGGCCAGATTTGTATTGACAACAACAGCTCCCAACCAAATCACAAATGCCATGACACACATTCCTCCTATCAAAACAAAAAAAGTCTGTTTGTCTTTTTTGATTCTCATTAATGCAATGACTAAAAGAAGCGTTAATGCCAAAGCATTGGTTGCTCCTATCAATCTGTTGATGTATTCCGTCCAAGTTTGTCGCACGAAAAATTTCGCATAATCATGTAATGGATATTTTTCCCAGTTAGAATGATTGAATGATTTTTCAGAAGTAAAATCAGACGTTGCTCTCCACAATGTATCATTCACAATAATCATCATCCCTTTTTTATAAGATTGATTTTCATGAAACTCAACTTGCGAAGGATTTGTCGGGGGAATATAATATCCAAAACATTTCGGCCAATCGGGACAACCCATTCCAGAACCAGTAGCACGCACGACAGAACCAGCCGTAATGACGAGATAAAGCAGTACCAATGTGATACCTGCGAGTTGAAGAAATTTTTTGTCGAGCGTGGCGGAACTCATTGGAGACAAAGGTATCTGGTATCGGGTATCAAGTATCTGTTATGGAAAAATATTTAATAAGAACTTACCAGTTCCGAATCACAATACCTGATACCAGATACCTTTTTTATTACCACTCTGCCAATTTAGAAGCCGCTTTCTCCTTATAAAATCCATCTTTCTGAGAGATTTCTATCAACACTTTTTTCGCTGCATCCTTATCTCCGTTTCCAATTAGGGCCAATGCTTTATACCAATTCGCCTCTTCATGAAAAACATTATTCGAGGAATTCAATATCTGATCGAACAAAGGAATTGCCTTATTGAACATTTCCAACTTCACATAACTCACGCCCATATAAAAAAGTGCATTGATGTCATTGGCATTATTCGTCTTTAGCACTTCCATTTTTTCGATACATCGTCCATAATGCGCATCGTGAAAAGCACGCAATCCTTCATTGAGAAATAATTCGGCTGGCACATTGCGAACAGTTTCCTTGTCAGTTCCATCCTCTGCCTTTTTCTTCTCATCCTCAAACTGTGCAGGCACACCGCCCAATTTTGGTTCGCGCACTTCAATTGTCTTGCGATAATATTTTTCAAACTCCGTCACTTTCAAATCGAGAATAAATCCGACAGAACCATTGTATCCAACCTCTGGATGTTGAGGAACAATTGGCTTCACATCAATTTTATCTTCTGGTAAAACTGGAACTGATTCCTGCGTTCCATTGTTAGATTTCGAAGTTGTATCAGCCACCTTGCCTTGTGAAATAGTTGCTTGCTCTTTAGGTTTCGCTTCTGGATTTACAAAATGTTCTGCTCTAGGAGTGAGGTCAACAATTTGAGTTGCAGGTGATGACACAATTGGCAAAATAGTTTCGGGAATTTCATTGGGGATTTGGGAAACTGCTGATTCATGCGGCCATAAAGCATAAGCCATACCCACCACCAAAGAAACACCGATTACAACAGTTGCAACACTAACCCACATTGGCGTTCTTACAATTCCAGCTTTCGCTGCGATTTCTTTTTTCAAAGAAGGAAGATCGTTAAGTGCATCAGGTATTGCTGTAAATCCTGCCAGTGCTTCTTTTGAAAGTTCGCAATCGTTCAGCAATTTTTTTACGCGTTCATTTGATTTCGCATCAGTTTTTCCGCTGATCAGATCAGATAATTCTTTCGGAGAAAGATGATCGGTATGAAGGGATGATTTCATATTCGTTCTTCTAAATATTGTTTCAAATTCCGTTTCCCATTCTGCAAATGACTTTTCACTTGCTTTTCGGAAAATCCGGTAAGCTCACTAATTTCCTGATAGGATTTTTCCTTAAAATAAAATAACTCCAAGCATTTTCGTTGATCCCTTCCAAGTGTCAAAACGGCTTCTTCCAACTTTTTTAATTTCTCTTCCCTTTGTGATGCATTTTCTATTGCATTTTCATCAAACAAAGGTTCATCTTCATCGCGCAAATACTTTTCGGTTCGGTCACGTTGCGTTTTTTGTTTTCTCAATTCCGAGATACAATGATTCCTCGCCACAAACGTCAACCATATTTTAAAATTTTCCGGTTTGTTTTTTTTTAATGAAACAAAAAGTTTTTCAAACAAGGATAAAACAGCATCACGTGCCAATTCTCTATCTCGAAAATAATTCAAACACAGACCATACACCAGATGAGCATAACGCGTATAAAGTTCTCCTATCAGCGTTTTGTCACCAGAAGCTTTGTAAGCATTGACTAATTCGTCATCACTTAAAATGCTTTTTCGTTTTCGTGGAAATAATCCCATAAAATTGGCTTCCTGTTTTTAAGACGCATGAAAAGAATAATTCCATACGGGAATGGAACAAATTTACGTCGAATTAATTTGGATTGCCTGCTATTTGTTTTCGCTAGGCAAATGCAGGCTATCGAGTAACGTTTTCGAATCAAGCGCTTTCAAAACACTATCCGTTCTCAAAATTTCATTCTCAATTATTTTAAGACTTTTTACTCCTTCGGCTTTTGTACAAACGGAATAAACCAAAACATTCACTTCTGCAGGATCAACATCATATTTATTTATCAGTTGATCCAAATTACACTTTTGAAGATCCTCAACATATTGTTTGAGCGAGTCCTCTTTTTCCTTTGTTGCTGCATTTTCCAAAAATAATTTTTGATTATCCAAAATTATTTTTTTGCAGGAATTATATGCTTCATTCTGTTCTTTCGTGGTTTTTGGCGCACAAGAAAAGAAAAGAATCGGAAGGAACAGAATCAGAAGTTTTTTCATTGTTGTCTTTTTAGAAAATGTTTTTTAGCCCCGAATTTTATTCCGTGATTTTCAATATTTGAATTTAGGAAAGAAGATTCAGAATACCTTATTGATTTTTTGTTGCATTGCAGCTCCCAAATTATAAAACGCTTCAATGATCGCCTCCTCTTTCAAAAGTTCATTCACCTGAATAAGAATTCGTTTTCCTTCAATTCCAATTTTTTCTCCTTCGATTTGAACAATAAAATCTTCTCCGGAACAAATCGAATTGACATTTTTCATTTCAGGAACAATCGCTTCTATTAGTTCGCTTTTATTAGTGACGAAAATGAATTTTCTGTCAAGCTCAACGTCTCCAATTTTTACTTTATTGGAATTGATAAGCAATAATAAAGAAGTGAAAAAATCATTTGGATAGATTTCAAGTTTCAATTCTCCAGAAAAATTAATCGGGAAAAGAAAATCTGTGCATATTTTCACGCCGGAACTGCTCTGACGACTAAACAGGACATTCCAATTAAATTGAATTTCGAATTGTCCTTCCTTTTTAATTACCCAGCGATTGCCCTTAAAGTTATATCTCGATTCCTTACTATCAAAACCGCCTTCTGCTTTATGTCGACGGGCAAAATCCAACCATGCTTTTTCGGGTTCATCGGCAGCAACATGCTTGTCTTGATTCATTTTCAAGATTTTTCAATTGAAATCCTTCAACGCAAATCGTCACAATTAACATCAAGCATCGTGCAACAACCATAAAAAATATTGCATGAAATACTGCAGCACTTACCATCATGAAAAAAAGTGCCGATATCTATTTCGTAATACTATCGTATTTCGCGCCCTTCGTTTTCTTTTTGGACTTTTTCGTTTTTCCGGGAGCGGGGACTGGAGCTGGTGGTTTCACTTCTTCCTTCTTCACTTCCACTTTCGGAATAGGATTACCCAATGCATCCACTTCAATCACTTCATAACCGAGTTTGGAAAGTGCATCACCGATTTTTGCCTTATCACCACAAACGGAAATGACCATATGATCAGGATCGAGCCATTTTTTTGCAAGTGCATCAATATCTGCTTTTGTCATTCCTTGCAAAACTCCATTTTGTAGTTCAGCATAATTATTCGGCAAATTATAATCAAGAATGTTTTTCAAGAAAAATAATTTCGAATTGGGATCTTCATAATTCAAAGCTTCACTTTGCGAAATTGCTTTTTTGGTATACTCTAATTCTTTCGGTTCAATTCCACTTTTAGCATAAGCCTTAAATGCATTGATGAATTCAACAACGCTACTGTCGGATGCATCCCAACGCACTCCTGCGTAAGCCACAAATGGGCCAGTATAATATGAACCTCCGAAATAAGAACCAGCACCGTACGTCCATCCCTTTTCTTCACGCAATTTCAAATTAATATGTGAATTGAAATTTCCTCCCAATTCATAATTCATTATTCCTGCTTTATAAAATTCGCCCGTCGCATCATATGGCATTCCAAGACGACCAATTCGAATTTCAGATTGTGCAGC
The DNA here is from genome assembly GCA_903873905.1 of uncultured Flavobacteriales bacterium. Taxonomy (GTDB): domain Bacteria; phylum Bacteroidota; class Bacteroidia; order Palsa-965; family Palsa-965. The sequence continues at coordinate 20,416 of CAIQQJ010000022.1, read as the reverse complement.
TTCTGGTTTATTGAAAAGATAAATTTTTGTTGGTCCTGGCGTTCCTTGAGGAAGAAGTGATGCATCTGATCTCAAAACCACATTGGTAGATTTCCAATTTCGTAAAAAATCAAGTTTAGATTCGAATTTTGCAGAAGGAAGATCTGTAACGGTAATCAATCTTGAAATATTCGGAGAAAAATATTTTTGATAATATGCTTTTACATCTTCAATTGTCATTTTCGAAACGGTTGATTGTGTACCAATGCGTGGATAACCCATGATATTATCTGCTCCAAAAACCATTCTGCTGAAAATAAAACCTGCCATTGAACTTGCGGAAGTTGACATACTTGCGATTCCTTCGAGTTGCTGCTTTTTCATCAATTCAAATTCTTTCGCATCCCATTTTGGATGAAATAATTTTTCATTTACCAATGCAATTGTTGCATCGAGATTTCTAGAAAGTGATTTTACAAAAACATTTACTTCCGTTTCATTCACAGAAATGCTCACTTCGCTTCCTAGCAATTGCAATTGTTTTTCAATATCCGCAGCTGTGTGATTTTCTGTTGACTGATCGAGCATCTTCACCATGAGATTTGCAATTCCCGCTTGAGCAGTATCTTCCTGTCGATGGCCTGCCGAAATGGAAAGCAACATATATGTTCTTGGAATTTCAGTGGACTGCGTTCCTATTAGTTGTAATCCATTGGCAAAATTATCTTTCCACAATGCGGGAACATTTACAACAGGAGTTGGTCCTTGCACTGGATGTTTATTACGATCAAAATTATCAACGGGGCGTATGTAGGAAAGATTTTGATAATCGGTACCTTCAGTGGTACCTGTTCTATACGCAGGAATGGTATAATCATCTGGACGTGCTTTTAATTCCGGTTTCCCTTTCGGATAAACAGAAAGTACAACAGCAGCTTTATTCTTGATGTATTTATTATACACGCGCATCACATCTTCTTTTGTAACTTTCTGGTAACGCTCAAGATCGGCTTGAATCAAATTTGGATTTCCAAAAAATGTTTGATAAACCGCAAGTGATCCTGATTTTCCTGCAACGGTAGTGAGTTGATCCAACTGCACACCTTCGATGTAAAGTTTATATCGAATTAAATCATCATCTGTCACTCCTCGTTTTTCAAATTCTGTCATCGAAACTTTCAATAAACTATCAGCTTCGTGCAGGGTGTGTCCTGGGAAGGTTTTAATATTGATTACAATAAAACCGGCGAGTTCCTCTGTTACATCAAACATATTCACGCTTTGTGCAACTTTCGATTCAATGAAAGTTTTATAGAACACAGAACTTTTTCCTTGAGAAATAATATTGCACATCGCATCCAAAGCCGCTTCATCAGCATCCATTGTTGGAACTCCAGGACGCGCAATGGATAATTGTGGAAAGCGAATATTATCAGCATAAGAAATACAACGATCTGTAGTTATTGAAACCGGCATTTTCGCCATTGGTTTTACTTCAGGCCCTCTCGAAAATGATCCGAAATATTTTTCTACAAGCGCAACAACATTGGATGTTTTCACATCACCCGACACAATTAGAGTTGCATTATTCGGTCCATACCAACGCATGAAAAAATTTCTCAAGTCACCAACGTTTGCTGAATCTAAATCAGCGAGGTACCCGATAGTTTCCCAAGAATAGGGATGTCCTTCTGGAAACATAGCTTGTCCTATTTTTTCCCACACTAAACCATAAGGTGCATTATCATAATTCTGTCCTCGTTCATTTTTCACTGTAGAACGTTGAATTTCAAATTTCTTTTGTGTAACCGAATCGAGTAGAAATCCCATACGATCGGATTCCAACCACAATCCCAATTCAAGATTGTTGGAAGGAAGTGTTTCAAAATAAGTTGTGCGATCGGTGGTTGTATTACCATTTAGATCACCGCCTGCTTCTGTAATAAGTTTGAAATGCTCCTCATCTGCCACATGGCCTGAACCTTGAAACATCATGTGTTCGAAAAAATGTGCAAATCCAGAACGACCCTCCATTTCACGTGCAGAACCAACATGATACATTATTTCCGTATGCACAATAGGATCGGAATGATCTTCTGTTACCAACAAGGTCAAACCATTTGGCAAAACATATTTTGTATATGGAATACAAAGTTTTCCTGCACCGTTTGTCGTAACGGCCTCAACAAGTTTTGCTTTTTGGGAAACAGGTTGTGCTGCAAGAAATGTAGCGCTGAAAATCAGGGCAAGAAATAGGTTTAGCTTTTTCATGGTTTATATCTGTTGTTCCACAAATTTAGGAAAACAAGCAACCGAAATACATGTCTGACTATGAGAGATTTACATTCGTTTAAAAAGGTTAAAAAGTCAAATTGCCCAATAGGGGGAAATTTCCTTCGTATCTTTGCATTCTAAATTAACCGCAATTTAAAAACAACAAATATGTATCCTCCACAATTAGTAATGCCAATGAAATCCGAATTGTTGAATGTGGGTTTTGAAGATTTATGCACGCCAGATCAAGTGGATGCTGCAATCAAAACTCCAGGAACTGTTCTTGTAGTTGTCAACTCTGTATGCGGATGTGCTGCAGGTGCTGCGCGTCCAGGTGTGAAAATGTCAATTCAGGGCGAAGGAAAAAAACCTGGAAAACTTACAACTGTATTTGCAGGATTCGACACAGAAGCTGTAGCTGAAGCACGCAAATTTTTCGCTCCTTATCCGAATTCCTCTCCTGCCATCGCGCTTTTCAAGGATGGCAAACTCGTTCATTTTGTAGAGCGCCATCACATTGAAGGCCGTTCTGCTGAAATGATTTCAGAACATTTGAAACAAGCTTACACGGAATTCTGTTAATTAGAATTGCGTTCGGAGTTTTTAGCTCCTAAATAAAAAACAAAAGAGGCTCAACAATTATTGTTAGCCTCTTTTGTTTTGAAAATTATTTTTTCAATCACTGAACTAAAAACACCCCACTAAACACTTATTGGTGTCGATGTTCATTTTGTTGCAATGTTTGCGAAATAATTTCACGAACATTATGACGAAGCGGAACCAAATCATCTTCACCCATTCCTTTTGTTGGAATCGGCTTGTGTACTACAACTCTGGAAATGCCCGGTCGCCCATGTGATTTAAAAAATCCACCATTTTGCATCAATTTCCAATTATTCAAAAAAGTCACTGGAACAATTGGAACTTGATTTTCAATTGCAAGACGAAAAGCTCCATTCTTGAAATTTTTCAATTTGCCTTTCGATTCAATTCCTCCTTCTGGAAAAAGAAAAATACTTTCACCTTTGCCCAATCGCTCAGAAGCTTTTTGAAATGCCTTATAAGAACCTGTACGACTTGCGCGATCAACATAAATATTCATGTCGCGGAAAAATATTCTGAACAAAGGAGCTTTTTCAATTTCCGCTTTCCCCATATAAATCATGTATTTCGGCACAACGAGATAACTGATCACAATATCGAGATAGGAAGAGTGATTCGCAACATACACACATGGCTCTGGCAAATCCTCTATGGCAATTTCCCTTTTCACTTTTGTAAAAATTCCAGGAACCGTCAAAATCCATCTTGCCCAAAAACGCATCAATCGAAATGCGGAGGTGTATTTTTTTCTGCGAGTCAATAAAATCGCAAATATCGGATACAGCAATACGAGTCCAAGAATGAAATTCAGGATAAAAAACAATTTCCACAAAGCGCGTGGAACGATTCCTATGTAATGGAGAAACATCTTTGCAAATGTAGCAGGTATAAAGTAGTAGGTAGTAGGTAGTAGGTATATTATCAAGAAATTTTTACAATACCTTATACCTTTTACCTACTACCTATTACCTTTACGCTCTATGGCACGCATTCTAACCGGCATTCAAAGCACCAACATTCCTCACCTTGGAAATCTCCTTGGGGCGATTGTTCCTGCTATCAAACTTTCCAGACAAGCTGGGAACAACAGTATTTTTTTCATTGCAGATATGCATTCGCTCACGGCGATTAAGGATGCACAATTTCGCAGGGAAAGTGCGGAAGCGGTGGCCGCAACTTGGTTAGCATTTGGATTGGATACGGAGAAAAATATTCTGTTCAAACAAAGTGATGTTCCTGAAGTAACAGAACTAACTTGGTACTTGAGTTGTTTCATGTCGTACAATCGTTTGCAATTGGCGCATTCCTTCAAGGACAAATCGGATAATTTGGCTGATGTGAACGCAGGACTTTTCACGTATCCTGTTTTGATGGCGGCTGATATTTTGATGTACGATTCCAATTTTGTTCCTGTTGGAAAAGACCAGCAACAACATGTAGAATTCACGCGTGATCTTGCAGAAAAAATAAATCATCATTACCAAAAGGAAATTTTTGTTGTTCCTGAAGTCATCATCGATGAACAAGTGATGACCATTCCGGGAACGGACGGAAGGAAAATGAGCAAGTCGTACAATAATTTCATCAACATTTTTCTTCCTGAAAAAGAATTGAAAAAAGTGGTGATGAGTATTGTTACCGATTCCACACCATTGGAAGAACCAAAAAATCCTGATACCGATAATGTTTTTGCATTGTATAAATTAATCGGTTCACCAGAGCAAGTGGAAGATTTGCGCAAAAAATATCTCGCTGGAAATTTCGGATATGGTCATGCGAAAAATGCTTTGCTGGAATTGATCCTCGATCATTTCAAGAATGAAAGAACCGCTTTTGATCGCTATATGAATGATAAAGATCTATTGCAATCCGAATTGAAAAAAGGGGAAGATAAAGCGAGAGCGATTGCTACACCTGTGCTTGCAAGAGTTAGGGATGTGTTGGGATTTTAATACTCGCTACAATAATTGAAAATTAAGGATTAAGGATTAAGGATTAAAATCAAGAAAATAACCGGAAACACAATTCTTAATCCTTAATTTTTAATTCTTCATCACTCCACCATCAAATTACAACCCCTCACATCGCTCTCGTCAAATCTTCCTAGAATTTCGAAACTTCCATCAGGATATGATTTTCCTAAATCGGAAGTGGAAATAAAGCTGCAGGAATAAAGATTCGCAAGATCAATAATATTCACACCTCCTGTTTTTCCATTGGCAGCAAACGAAAGTGGGTCGTTCATTTCACGAATTTTTATTTTCATCCAAGGCGGACAATAAAAAATTCCATTCCCTTTTGAGTAAGCTTGTGAAAGCAATTCCGTCATTCCATATTCCGAATGAATTTCATTGACGCCAAATGATTTTTTTAGAATCGTGTGAACTTCCTCGCGAATCATTTCTTTCCGCTTGCCTTTCATTCCACCTGTTTCCATGATGATTGTATTCGGAATTTGTTGTGGAAACTTTTCTGCAAGATCAAGCAGTGCATAAGTCACTCCAAGCAAAAGAACTTTTTTCCCATCACCATTTAATTTTCTCAATTTATCAGAAAGTACTTTGTAATTGTCGAGATAAAATCCGCTATAAGCATTTTCACTTTCTCTAATCAATCGATCGGCCATGTAAACCAGAGAAGATCCTTCTCGTTCCAAATAAGAAGGCAGCAATGCGAGAATTACCCAATTACCCGGTTCACCATAAAATTTCCTGAAGCCACTACGAAAACTTTTTCTATAGAGAGCAAGATCGGCCACTTCGTGTTTGCTTGTAATTGCACCAGTAGTTCCGCTGCTGGTAAAAACTATTTCAGGTTCTTTTTCCGCAGAATAAATTTTGTGCGTTTTGAAAAGTTCAACAGGAAGAAATGGAATATCCTCCACCCTCTTTACGTGTTCAGGGATTTTGCCAATACCTTTTGCAAAAGTTGCATAAACAGGATTTTGCTCAAATTGAAAACGAAATATTTCCAAGGCAAGCGATTCGAAATTCGATTCACTTACTGAAAATATTTGTTCCTGCAATTGACTTGGTGTCATGCAGCGAAGTTCAGAAATTCAATTGGAAGAAAGATGAAAATTAAAAAATGGACATATAAATCGCATAAATAACAGCACTTAACATGGCTGTAACTGGAATGGTAAGAATCCATGCCCAAAGCAGATTTACGGTTACGCCCCAACGCACGGCACTCAGTCGTTTGGTTGCACCCACTCCCATAATCGACCCGGCAATAGTATGTGTTGTGCTTACAGGAATTTTTAGATTCTCAGCCATAAACAAAGTAATTGCACCTGCCGTTTCCGCAGCTACACCTTCAAAAGGAGTCACTTTTGTTATTCGTGTTCCCATTGTCTTCACAATTTTCCATCCACCACTCATTGTTCCCAACGCAATTGCAGCATAACAAGCCAATGGAACCCAAGTAGGCATTTCTTCGAATGATCCAATTTTCCCACTGGCAATTAATGCAGCAGTAATGATCCCCATAACTTTTTGAGCATCATTCCCACCATGACCAATACTGAAAGCGGCCGATGATAGTAGTTGCAAACGCTTGAACCAAGAACCAGATTTTGCATTATTCAAGGAACTCAGGAACAGCGTAAAAATTCCCATTACCAAAAGAATGAAAGTCAAAAGAATCCATTTAAAATTTTCTTTTGCCAAGATCAGTTGTAGATGCAATGGAGCGGATGCTGTAGTTTTCTTTGAAAAGTCAAGTATCATATTTGCCGCCATTGTATCTGCGGCCAGGTTTGTTGTTTTACTCAACCACGTGGTATCTTGTAAGATTCCCACCGTCATTTTTGTCTTATTGTCACCTGCAGTTTCAATGTGTGCATAAATGTCAACTGGCTTTTCACTTATTTCTTTAACAACAACATCATTGGCAATAATTTCAATGGTGCCACTAATCGTTGCTTTATTGGAAGTCATTTTTTCTTTCCACTTCTTGGTGATCTCTTCAGTTGATGCATCAAAAACAGAAACCATAAATGCATTGTGTTCAGCACCATTAATAGTTGCCGTTTTCTGCTCAACTTTTATTTTCGACCTATCTGGATGCATATCCATTTGCCCATAAACGGCCCAACACACAATTGTCATTACAGCGATTGAAATCAATTTTGGAACAATTCCTTTTCTGAAGGAATTCAGAAACCACATAGAAATGATAAATGCCATTATCATTCCAACAAGTGGAGCAATAACAATAAAACTTGTTGTCTTGATAATAACCTGTTGATCGACAGAGTGCAATCCTGCATGCGCGATGGCGGCTCCTGCAAAACCTCCAATCAAAGTGTGAGAGGATGATGAAGGAATTCCTTTCCACCAAGTAATAAGATTCCAGATGATGGCAGCAACAAGTCCGGAAATAATTACTGGCAGGGTTATAAATTCCTTATGAACTGTTTTAGCAATTGTATTGGCCACACCGTGATCCTTGAAAATGAAAAAAGCCATGAAATTAAAAAACGCTGCCCAAATTACTGCTTGAAGCGGCGTTAACACTTTCGTTGAAACTACAGTAGCTATTGAATTTGCTGCATCGTGAAAGCCATTGATAAAATCAAAGATCAAAGCCAAAACGATAATGATAACTAGAATGGTCATTCAGAAATAGTATTGAGATTTTACTTCACGTACAAATTTTCAAACTTCAATTACGCGTATTTGATGATAATCGACTCGATGACATTCGCTGCATCTTCGCATTTGTCGGTTGCCGTTTCTAAAGCTTGCAGAATCTCTTTGATCTTGATCAACTTCACCGCATCTTTTTCATCATCGAATAATCTTGCAATTGCCATATTGAAAACATCATCCGCATTATTTTCAAGACTGTTAATGCGCACACAAGCTTCCTTGATTTCATCAATTTTTTTCATTCCCTCCAAATTCGTAACTGCCACATTCAACTCAATGGAACCTTTAAGGATGATATCCGAAAGCAAAATCATTGGTTCAGAAATCTCTGTCACTTTATACAGTTCTATTCTTTTGGCTGTTCCTTCAATCAAATCAAGAATATCATCAATGGAAGAAGCCAATGCGTGAATATCCTCACGATCGAAAGGTGTAATGAAATTTCTTCCGAGCTCATTGAATATCATATGAGTGATATTATCACCGGTATGTTCAATGTGTTCAATCTCTTTTATCAACTCACGACGTTTCTCTTGCGGAGCATTCACCAATTCAACCAGAACTTTTGAACCTTTTACTAGATTTTCAGTTGCTTGCTTGAATAAAGGAAAAAATTTACGGTCTTTTGGAAGGAGTAGTTGAAGGAGTCCCATGTTGTGTTAATTTTATATTAATAGAATGTTGAGCAAAAGTAAAACCATTGCGCGAATTCCAATATTAACAAATTGTTACGTAAAAAAGGGCTTCCAAATAGAAAGCCCTGTACCCCTTGTAAAACCTGAATAAAATCAGAGTTTATTCTCGTGCTTGAGGACTTTTGCCTCAATAAAAAAGATGATTTCCTCGGCGATATTCTTGGTTTGGTCACCTACTCGCTCAAATTTCCGAATTATGGAAAGCATTGACAGGTAATGAAGCGGATTGAGTTTGTTATCAGAAATATTGGTGATGGTCATTTCGGTTGCTGCACGATTGATTTCATCCAACAAATCGTCCTTGATAAAAACTTTTCTAGCAAGTGAAGTGTCTTCTTTAATCAATGCATCCAGTGCATCATCCATCATTGATACTGCAGTGGAATACATTTCCTTAAATCTGTAATCTCTTAAAACATCAGAGGAAATGGGATTGTCCAAATCCTGCACATATCGTGCAATACCTTCTGCATTATCTCCAATCCGTTCGAGATTCGAATTGATTTTCAAAGTGGCAAGTACAAAACGTAAATCAATTGCAACCGGATTAAACAGTGCAAGAATATTTTCACAATCCCGATCGATTTTTAATTCGAGCGCGTTAACTCTTTTTTCATTGTAAAGAACTTCCGCAACCAAATCATGATCAAATGCAATAAGTGCATTTTTGCATTTGCTAAGTTGAGAACGAACAAGTCGTTGCATTTCAATTAGCTCTTCCTTCAATAAATGGATTTCGGTATCTAAGTGCGACATGGTGATAAAATAAAATTAGGAACTTCAACTGTTTTAGTGTGGCCTGTGCTCAGTGCACAGATCACAAATTTTCTATCCAAATCTACCAGTAATATAATTCTGTGTTCTGATATTTTGTGGATTGGTAAAAATTTCTTTGGTAGTATTTGTTTCAATCAATTCACCCATGTAAAAGAAGGCTGTATGGTCACTCACACGACCAGCTTGTTGCATGTTGTGTGTGACAATGATAATCGTGTACTTGCTTTTCAATTCATAAATCAATTCCTCAATTTTCGCGGAGGAAATTGGATCAAGTGCGGATGCGGGTTCATCCATAAGCAGAATGGATGGTTCCACTGCAAGTGCACGCGCAATACAAAGTCGCTGTTGTTGTCCGCCAGATAATTCAAAAGCGGATTTTTTCATTTTGTCTTTCACTTCATCCCACAAGGCAGCTTGTTCCAAGGAACGTTCCACTCTTTCCGCAATGAAATTCTTATCTGTAATTCCGTTTACGCGTAAACCGTAAGCCACATTTTCAAAAATGGTTTTTGGAAATGGATTGGGTTTTTGAAAAACCATTCCCACATTTTTTCGCAATTCATCCACATGCACTCCACGCTCGTAAATATCTTTTCCATCCACCAAAACATATCCCTCGATATTCACATTCGGGATCAAATCATTCATGCGGTTGAACAAACGCAAATAAGTTGATTTTCCACAACCGGAAGGCCCAATCAATGCAGTCACTGTTTTCTCTTGCATCGTCATGGTAATTCCTTTCAGGGCATGAAATTCACCATAATGCAAATTCACACCTTTCGTTTGGATTTTTATTTTTTGTTCCACCACATTACTTGCTGGAATTTCCTGCTTTGGAATGATCGGAACTTCTGTACTTGCTATTTTCTCTTCCATAACTGTGAGCATATCAATTCGTTTTTACTTTCTTGCCGAAATAACGACGTAAAATATTGGCAAGAATATTCATGATTAAAACAATCGCAATCAAAACTAATGCTGTTCCATATGCAATCGGCCTCGACTCCGTAATATTTGTTCCACTTGTGGCAATGACATATAAATGATAAGGCAATGCCATGACTTGATCCATGATGCTGTGAGGAAGTTTTGGTAGAAAGTAGGCCGCGCAAGTAAATAAGATGGGTGCGGTTTCTCCCGATACACGTCCTATTGAAAGAATTAAACCTGTAATGATATTTGGAAATGCCGAAGGAAGAATTACGCGACTTGTAGTTTGCCATTTCGATGCGCCCAAAGCTAAACTTCCAATTCGAAAAGAATCATCAACCGCTTTCAATGCTTCTTCTGTGGTACGAATGACAATTGGTAAAACCAAAATTCCCAAGGTCAAAGAACCGGCAAGAATAGAATCACCGAAATGAAGTTTATTTACGAAGAGTGACATTCCGAAAAGACCAAATACGATGGAAGGAATTCCCGCAAGATTATTCGTCATCACTTGAATAAATCGTTTCAAGAAACCTTCTCTCGCGTATTCGTTCATGTAAATCCCCGCCATTATTCCCAATGGGAAAGCGAAAATTATGCTTCCTGCTACCAATGTCAATGTTCCAACAATCGCAGGCATGATACCTCCTTTTGTCATTCCATCCTCCGGCATCTTGGTAATAAAATCCCATGAGATTACTTTTATTCCATGCATAACTATGAATCCGAGAATCCAAAAGAGAATTCCTGCAATTCCAAAACTGAGAATGCGGAAGGTCCAGAAAGCAAAGTTCTGTTTGTTTCTTTTTGAGCGAAATATTTTATCGTGATCTATATTCATCAGTGTCTTTCTCCTTTCTTGCGTTTTGAAATTGATTCAACGGAAAGATTTATGATCAATGTGATCAGGAATAAAATACATCCCAACGCAAACAATGCTTGATAATGCAATCCACCTTGTGGTGCTTCACCAAGTTCTGCTGCAATCGTTGCTGGAATGGTTCTAACGGGTTGCAAAATGGAATGCGGCATCACACTTGCATTTCCTGTTACCATTAAAACCGCCATGGTTTCTCCTACGGCACGACCAATTCCTAAAATTGCTGCAGCGGTAATTCCAGAAGCGGAATAAGGAATCACCACTTTATAAATCGTTTGCCATTTTGTTGCGCCCAAAGCAAGACTCGCTTCCTTCATTGCACGCGGTGTATTACGCATGGCGTCTTCTGAAATTGTAATGATGGTTGGCAATGCCATGATCGCAAGAATAATACTTCCTGATAATGCAGTTTCACCCACATCAAGACCAAATGCGTTTTTGATTAACGGAACAATAACCACCAATCCGAAAAACCCATAAACAACAGAAGGAATTCCTGCGAGCAATTCAATTACAGGTTTCATTATTCTCCGAATTCCATCGGGAGCAATTTCTCCCATGTAAATTGCAGTGGATAACCCAAGTGGTAATGCAATCAAAATTGCAACGAAACTTACTAAAAGAGTTCCAAGGATTAATGGAAGTACACCCATTTGTGCAGCAGGTTCCGCTGTTGGAAACCATTCTTTCCCTCCAAGAAATGTCCCTGGAGAAATTTTTTCTGATGGAACGATAACACCCTTGAAATTTTTTGGAATTTTATTTGCGGGAAGAAATGCAAGAATATTGGGAATGCTATCCACCACTTTATTCAAGCATGCCGGAACATTTTCAAGATTAGCTCCCACTTCCTCTTCTGAAACATAATTGGTAAGATCATCAATACGAAAAAGAATAATGGTGTCTTTCTTGCCACCTATTTCATTCCAATGTGTAATGTTCTGATCAAAAATATTTTTTATTTGTGCAGCGGTCAGTGATTTTATCGGGTTGCTTTTATTTACAACCAACACAGAACTTGTTTCCATGGAAGGGCTACCAAAAATTCCCAAGCCTTCACGAAATAAAAAAACCACAATTAAAACTACAATCAAAGAAGTGAGACCACCGCTGAGCATCAGCAATCCTTCAATCAACCTCTCCAATAATTTTCTAAAAAATTTCACGCGATTGCAAATAGATTTTTGCAGAAACAATTTCTGCATTGCGAAGATCGTGCTCTAATGTTAACTTAATGTTAACGTGTAAAAAAGAGGTCATTATTTAACTGGCACATAACCAATATCGCCCAAGATTTTCTGCCCTGCTGCGGAAAGCACATAATCTACGAAAGGCTTTACTAATAAAGACTTAGAGGCGTCGTAGAAGTAAAAAAGTGGTCTTGAAACAGGATAAGTCTTATCCAATGCTGTTGCCAAGGATGGTAGCACAAAGGTTTTTCCCTGATCATAAGAAACGCCAAGGCTTTTTACACTCTGGTCAGCATAAGCCATTCCTACATAACCTATGGCCCCTTTGGTTTGACTGACACTTTGAACGATTGCTCCTGTGGAAGAAAGACTCAACACATCGTTCGCATAATTCTTTTTTCCCATCACATGTTCTTTGAAAAATTCGTAGGTGCCAGAACTGCTTTCACGTGAATACACCACAATTTTCTCATTCGCCCCACCTACTTCTTTCCAATTTTTGATTTTCCCCGTGAAAATTTCTTCCAATTGCTCTCGTGTAAGTTGCGCCACCTTATTTTCAGTATTCACAATGATAGAAAGTGCATCATATCCAACAACCGTTTCGGTGATATTCATTTTCTTATCACTGAATTTCAATTTTTCTTCCGTTTTTAAATCACGTGATGCCATACAAAGATCTGTTGAACCATCAATCAATGCAGAAATCCCAACACCTGAACCGCCACCAACAACACTGATAGAAGTAAGACTATCCGTTTTCATAAAATCCTCAGCTTCTTTTTGAGATACAGGAAGCATGGTATCACTTCCTTTAATTGTAAATGATTTTTTTTCAATAGGAATTGCTGTTGAAGCCTCACTGGTGTTTTTTTCTCCACAAGAAGTGGCCATCAATACAATTGAAAAAAGAAGAAATTTGGTTTTCATTTTTGGTAGTTTATGTAATAAAAAAAGTCCCGTCGATTTGACGGGACAAAATTGGTACAGAAAACCTAACCTTATGTTACGCTTAGTTTAAAGGAACGTAACCAGTTTGCTTAACAACAGCCTGACCTTCTGGTGAAAGAACGTAATCGATATACGGTTTCACAAGTTTTTCAGAGGAATTCAAATAGTAATAATACAAAGGACGTGTGATAGGATATGTTTTGTTTTTTGCAGTTTCCATTGATGGGGCAACAAATGTTTTTCCTTTATCAAAAGATACTTTCAAAGCTTTAACCGTATTGTTTTCGTAAGCCATTCCAACATAACCAATAGCACCTTTAGTTTGGCTAACGCTTTGAACAATTGCTCCTGTTGAAGCCATACTCAAAACAGTTGCCGCATAATTCTTTTTCAACATCACGTGATCTTTAAAAAACTCATAAGTACCAGAACTGCTTTCACGTGAATAAACCACAATGGCCAAGTCAGCTCCACCTACTTCTTTCCAGTTTTTAATTTTTCCAGTGAAAATTCCTTCGAGCTGTTCACGTGTAAGTTGTGTTACAGTATTACCCGGATTCACAATCACCGAAAGTGCATCGTAAGCTACAATCACTTCTTTGAATGCACGACCAGCGTCTTGCATTTTCAATTTTTCATCCATTTTCATTGCACGTGATGACATGCAAATGTCGGTTGAACCATCAATCAATGCTGCGACTCCAACACCAGAACCTCCACCAGTAACTGTCAGTTTAGCTGTAGGTGTTTTTTTCATGAACGATTCTGCTTCTTTTTGTGAAAGAGGAAGCATCGTATCGCTGCCTTTGATTTTTTGTGCGTAAACGGTTCCTGCCAAAAGGCATATGGATAGGAAAATTGAGATTTGCTTTTTCATAGTTTATTTATTTATTCAAATGTGTTAGGCAAATGTGATGCCGATTGTTATTTCCAATGTTAACTAATTGTTATGATGCTAGATCAGAATTTGTACTGAACACGAAGCGTGAAAACATTATCAAGTACATCTCTAGTATAACCAGCTAGAACTGTATTTTCATTTTTCACGATATCATAATAAGCTGTGATTTTCACGTTGTTATCCCAATGGTAAACCCAACCAATTCCAAGTGTTGTGTATGCAATATCCGCTTGTGTAAGCCCAGCTCCAGTTTTTCCAATATCTTTTCCTGTTACTTGTGTGTTTGGATCATACATGTCGTACTTCAAAACCAATTGATTTTTTGTATGCCAAATTCCTTGTAAAAAATAAACATTGAATCCCATTAGTTGACGCTTATAAGTATCTGCTGTTGGAGTTGCTGCTTGTTTATCTGGAGATTTGGAACTGCTTGCAGAACCAGGTTGTTCGCCTGTGATAAATTCACCTCGAATGCTTGTTATGCCGAGTGGGGTAGTGATACTGAATTGACCATCAAGACCAATATATTGACGAACAGAAGCATGTCCCTTATTGGTTGAGGTTGAATCCACTTTCCAACCCAAATTTCCATTGGCAAGTGTTTCAATTGAATTCACTTTTTTCGTTGCGTTTACAATTCCACCACTGTATATTGAAGCTCCAAGGCCGTATGCTATTTTTTCATTTTTTGTAGCTGAAACCCAAGTCAAATGAGAAATGAAATCTTTTTGGAAATCATAATCCTGAGCACTTGCATTTCCATTTCCATTGAACATTCCTGCTTCTAATTTCAAGGGATGCAATTTCGAACTCACTGGCATTTGAAAAGTAAACATCATACCCAAATCACGTTCACCTGGGAATAATTGTTGCACCATGCGTGAACGATCTGGTGACTCCAACAAACTACTAGATGTTGGACATTCATAACCAAATGGGCGATTGAAAACTCCAGCTGTGAATGAAATTGCTTGCCACTTTTGCTCCGTAAACCGACCATAAGCATCTTTAATATTCACACCACTTTGAGTAATGTCGATGTTTGCTACAATTTGCGTTCTGCCATTGTCATACATCGTTTTTATTTCCGCACGACGAACTCGGAAACGCTTGTTTACTCCGGAAGGAAAATCTCCTCCTGCAAAAGTTGCTGCACCGGAAGAATCAATCTGTTGATATTGTGGCTGAATATAACCACTGATTTTCACCCTTTTCAAAATAGCTACATCACTTTGAAGTTTGCCGATGGATGACAAAACAGTATCCCCATCATTTGATGGAGGAACAACATTTGCGTCTTGCGCATTCAACTCTCTTGTTACAAGAAGGAGTGAAGTGAAGATAAAAAGTGATTTGTAAAATGTTTTGATTTGCATAATTTCTTTGTTTCGATTGTGTTAATTAGTTTACCGATTCTTAACGCTACAAAACAATAGCTTTACAATTACGCCATGCTTACCACTATATTAAGGCTATGTTAATTCTTTCCATATTTCAATGTATTTGAACACTACATTAACACTGAAACTGGTTTTTAACAATAAATATTTCTGAATTGTAAATTTTTTGGGTCCGTTATTTTTAAATTCTATTCAGAAAAACAAATACATTTCAATTATTAAACACAATTCAATTACACCAAAGAAATTTTGGCTTTACAATGAATTGCAGCAAACGAACAATGCCCTTTTAATAATTATTATGCTGAATAAAATGTAAACAGATGCCAAGTTCATTGACAAAAGAAATAACTTCCTTCTTTTATTTCAAAATAAAAGAAGGATAAAAACGGCCAAAAAAAAATGACGAAACAATTCGTCATTTCTAATTATCGTAAAACTAAGTTTAAATCGAAGCTAATTCAGAATCACTTTCACCACTTTCTGAAAACTATCATTACCAATTCTAACGAGGTAATTGCCTTTTGCCAAACCATTGACATCTATTGATGTTGAAAAAGTCTTTCCAGAAGGTGTGATTTTTTGTGAAGAGATTTTTCGTCCGTCAATTGCAAATAAATCCACAAGCAAACTTTCCTCATTCATCAATTGATTTCCAGAAACGAGTAAGCTACTCTCCGATTGAGAAACAGAAAACATTTGCTGGGAAATTTCTGCGCTCACTCCCAAAGGCAAAATAGGAATAGTGAAATTATAAATTCTCGTTGTGGGTTGCCCGCCAACAAAATATTCATTGGTATGCCAAAATGTTACGCCATCTGTATCCAGTGAAGTTTGGCAATAATCACCAAAACGGTTTGTGAATGTTTGTGATGAATTGCTCGTCACTGCGGTTTGTTCAGCAACTGTCATTTGACCAAGCGGATCAGTTGCAACTCGACCGGTGTATCGTAATGCGCAGTGCATGGTGGAAGAAGAAACTGCATAGCCCATACCAATGCTACCATTATCATCCATGGCAATACTTCCCAACCAATGTGAATCGGTTCCTGGTGCAAAAGTTGATTGCTGAAAAATACTCCAATCACCATTGCTTGGATTTTGATGCAATTCGTACCAACGAATTCCAACTTGATAAGGCGAAGTTGATACAATTACATCATGACAAATAACAACAGAATTATAATTTGGCCATTGTCGAAATTGCGCACGGAAAGTGACAACGCCTGACATTCCATCCAATTTCTGAGAGGTTCCTTGTTGTGGAACATCATTCCAATTAGGATCAAAGTCTGCTGCATTAAATGGAATAGTTGCAAGTGAAGTATCTACAACTAGCGTGGTATTCGCTGGTGTAAGCCAATTTGTTGTGAATTTAAAAATTCGAATTTCATCTTGCGTTGCACCTGCCCAAGAATCATCTACATAAGTAAACATGTAACAAGGCGTACCATAAGGAGGAAGTTGTCCATCTGCATCAGCAGGTAGCGGACAGTAAAATCCATTGTTCGGTGTATTAGGAAGGACTTTTACAATCATACCAGCAGCGGGATTTCCAACAATCATTTTTGCACGTTCGAGAACAACTTCTCTTGGTGTGCCATAATTTGTGGACAAATAATAACCATCAGGCCAAATTGAAAATTTCGGATAATCAGGAAAATCATTGCCGGCTGGAATGAAAGAATATCTGTAATAAGTACCCAAGGGATCAGGAGTTGTGGAAATAGCAACGAGCAATGCATTATTATTTCCATTGAACTGACTCACGAACCAACGATCTGCATATTTATCATACAACACAATAGGATCTCCATCATTAACATTATTTCCCCACAATGATCCCAATGACGCAGGATTTGCCATCAATGAATTTCCAAGTTTGTCATAAACACAATAAGAGGAATTCACAGCTTGCACATAATTGTTAGGACCAACAGCGCCCGATGGATCTGGTGGCCATCCCTGTGCATCTTGTCCTTGAATATTCACACCAATACTAGAGGTGTGCGTTCCATTTGATTTTTGAGCAATTGGATCATCACCCTGTGGTAATGAATTCATTCTCGAATTTCCAACAGGATGAATTCTTTTATCCTCTGAAATTTTCGCAGTAGCAGGATCAAAAGGAGCAGCTGGAAACAACACCGCGAGTTCACTCATCGGTTTTGAAATTCCAAAAGATTCGGGTTGATAATACGTAACACCATTTCCATATTGGATCTGCGCAAAAAGCGAAGAAACTCCGAATAGGAAAAACAAAGAGAGCAACTTTGTTTTCATGAGTAAACCATTTTTATTTAGGATTACTAAGGTACGGAAAAGAAATCCCCAATAATCCTAAAATAAAACCACTAAATCTTTGCTAATATGGCTTGCTCGACTTCCGCAGTATCCCACTTCTCCATTATTCCAGGAACACTTGCCATCACTTCCTGCATGATTACATTTTGACGTTCACCATTTTTCAATGCAGTTGAATAACGAATATCAGGACGATACGTCACCATGGTGTATTGCGGAATCCATTTTTCAGGATGTTTCGCGCTGAACCATGCTTCTATTTTTTTCTGAAGAATGAATTTGGGATCAGCCGTTTTATCGCGCATCTCCACAAAATTTCCAACAGCAAGATCTGCGACTGCATCACCATCGGGTTTGCGAAGTGTTTGGTATTCAGAAAATATTTCGTGCCAATTCTCTTTGTGCTTGTCAATTAATTCGTCCAATACAACACAATCTTCAAATCCGCAATTCATTCCTTGTCCGTAAAAAGGAACGATGGCATGTGCTGCGTCACCAATCAAAGCCAGTTTATCTTCGAAAGTCCATGGGAAACATTTTACGGTTACCAATGAGGAAGCGGGATTATTCATAAAATCATCCAGCAAGGTTGGCATCAAAGAAACAGCATCGGGAAACGTTTTATCAAAAAACATTTTCACCTCTTCACGTGTTTTAAGATTTGAAAAAGAATTTTCGCCTTCGAATGGCATGAACAAAGTGCAAGTGAATGTTCCATCAATGTTTGGTAATGCAATCATCATGAAACTTTTTCTCGGCCAAATATGAAGTGCGTTTTTCTCCAATAGAAATTCACCATTGGGCCCTGCGGGAATTACCAATTCTTTGTAGGCATGTTCCAAATAAAATTGTTTGTATTCAAAACGATCCGTAGAAGTCATTGCGCTCAATCGCGCTGCTGAAAATGCGCCATCAGAACCGAAAATCAAATCGGAATTTACATTCAATGTTTCATTCGTCATTTCATTAACGAAAGTGGCGATTCCATTTTTCAAATCTACTCCTGTGCAACGTTTGTTGAATTTTATTTCCACATTCGAATGCGTTTCTGCTAAATCCATCAACTTCATATTGATTCCTCCACGAGAAACAGAATTGATCGCTTGACCCTCCTTTCCATAAGGCTGGAAAACAATTGAACCATCCACATTATGAATAGAACGGCCGAACATTGGAATGGAAATCTTTCGAATTTCATCACCAATTCCAATTCCATCCAAAGCACGCAAACCACGGTCGCTCAATGCAAGATTAATCGACTTCCCTGCGCTGATGCGATTTTTCCGCATATCAGATCTGCGTTCAAATACATGGACATGATAACCACGTTTCGCGAGAAAAATAGAAAGCAGTGAACCCACAAGTCCTGCACCAATAATTGAAATTGATTTTGGTTTGTTCATTTTTTTTGGAATAATCAATGTAAATAAATGAAAAAGGAGACAATTGCCTATTGACAATTATCATTTCACTCCAACTATTTCTTCAAGGCTACGAATTACTATTTCATTTCAAAGCCTCGTTCAATTTTTCACCGAATTTCCAAACGTCAACAAATGAATTATATAATGGAACCGGTGCCATTCGAATCACATTCGGCTCTCTCCAATCAGGCATTACACCATTGTGCATCAGTTGATCAAAAAGATCACGACCATATCCATTTGCAACAACGCTAATCTGACAACCGCGCTGCTTCCAATCACGTGGCGTAATTATTTCCAAACAATTGTTATTCGCCGCAGAAATTTCGTCAATTACAAATTCCAAATATCCAGAAAGTTTTTTTGTCTTATCACACAACTTATCCATTCCAACTTCATCAAAAATATCCAAAGCTGCGCGATGAGCGGCCATGGATAAAACAGGCGCATTACTCAATTGCCAACCTTCAGCACCGGGAATGGGAATAAATCCCTTTTCCATTTTAAAACGATTCATTTTATCATGACCCCACCATCCTGCAAAACGGGGAAGATCACTGTTCGCATGTTTTTCATGAATGAAAGCTCCACCCACACTACCTGGACCACTGTTTAAATATTTGTAAGAACACCAACAAGCGAAATCCACATTCCACTCATTCAAATGCAATTTAATATTTCCAACTGCGTGTGCCAGATCAAATCCAGCATATGCTCCCACTCTATGCGCAGCTTCCGAAATGGTTTCCATATCAAAAACCTGTCCACTGAAATAATTTATTCCTCCAATGAAAACAAGTGCCAATTCATTTCCATGTTTTTCGATTTGCGCAAGAATATCTTCGGTACGAATTACATATTCCCCTTCGCGCGGAGCAATTTCAATAATTGCATCATCTGTACTATAACCATGAAATTTCACTTGCGATTCAACCGCATATTGATCGGAAGGAAATGCTTTTGCTTCCACCAAAATCTTATACCGCGAACCTTTTGGTCGATAAAACGAAACCATCAGAAAATGCACATTCGCCGTGAGTTGATTCATCACAACAACTTCAATCGGTTTTGCCCCAACAATCTTTGCCGTTTTCTCAGCTAGAAATTCATGATAGGAAAACCAAGGATTCTTCGCGTGAAAATGTCCTTCTACACCGTGCGTAGCCCAATCCTGTAATTCCTGATCAATATATTCACGCGTTGCTTTCGGTTGAAGTCCCAATGAATTTCCAGTGAAATAAATCACATCTTCTCCCTGGAATTGCGGAAAATAAAAACGCTCGCGAAATTTTTTCAGCGGATCTGCTTCGTCTTGTTGACGTGCGAAGTCAATTGTATTGTCGTAATGCATAATTTTTATTGGAGTGTAAATATAAGCCACAGATTTCACAGATTCACGCTGATTATTTTCGCAAATTTGCAATCTCTTAAAATCAATGTGTGCTAA
>CAIQQJ010000021.1 GCA_903873905.1 uncultured Flavobacteriales bacterium | reverse complement strand
CTGAACGACGTTAGTTTTCCGCCCATTCTCCTACGAACAGAATTCCATGCCCTTGCAAATAAATTGCCGCTACTGCTCAACGTATCTTTTGATTTTTTTCAAATGAAAATACTTCCCTGCATTGCACATCTAGATTATTAATTCTCATTTTTTTCTTTAGGTAAAAAGAAAATACATGTTTTCATTAAAACGGTAAACATCTTTCTGGGAAAGCTGAATTGCTCAATGCGCGATAGCATTTCAAACCTTTTCGATTTTACTAGTTCATTTTGGTTTAGAAACCTGAGGCGCTTCTGATCCTCAATCAGGTTTAATACGGATTGCGGAAAATAATTCCCCAAAACCTGTCGGATTTCTTGCTGAAGAATTTCTTGACTGGCAACATTCCTGCTAATTCCACCATCCTCCACAACGGCAATTTCATTGGGAATTTTTCTCGCCTTCACATTTGCCACCATAATTGTTTTGATAAAAAACTCCCAATCCGAAACAATTTTATTCGATTCGTTATACAGTCCATACGTATCAAACAATTCCCTTTTAATGAAAGTGGAAGGATGAAAAATGGATCGAGATGAAAAATATTCCAGTGTCAGATTCTGGGGCATATTAACAAGTTCAGATTTCCCACTCCCCTTCTCCATCCTTCCATTCCCATAAATGATAGCATCGCCATTCAATTCATCACTCACATTACGAAGGACATTCTCGTTCAATAAATAATCACCCGAATTCAAAAACAGGCAGTATTCTCCTTTTGCCAATTTTATTCCCTTGTTCATTGCATTATAAATCCCACTATCCGACTCACTGATCCAGTAGCTGACTTTTCCTGCATGTTGTTGTATGATTTCAACACTTCCATCTTTGGAACCGCCATCAATGATGAGGTATTCAAAATCATCAAAGGTTTGCCCCACAACACTGCCGATGGTTTTTTCCAATCCATTCCTGTTGTTGTAATTGATGGTGATGATGGAAAGTTTTGTCACAGGTATTTTGATTTTGGCAATAACCAAAAGGAATTGCTTCTTTGAAAATTATTTTTGATACTTATTGGCAATGGATTCGATTAATTTGTAATAATTATCCGCAAAATTCTTTTCAGCAATTTGATATTTCTCCGAAGCCTCTTTTTCATCTTCCTTCCTACTCTTAGTTCTTTTTTTTGCCAAAGCATCGATCATTCGTTCTGCCAATTGTTCCGGTTGATCGGGATTAAAATAATCCGCATCGTTTTCCGCTTGCTCCCGATGAACGGCCAAATCTGAAAGCAACATGGCCTTGCCAATGGACTTAACCTCTTCGACAGCGGTATTCCAACCTTCAAATTTTGAGGGATTTATCACAGCAACAGATTCTCGAATCAAACTTACCACATCTGAAAATGGAATCATTCCCAAAATATGCACATGTTCATGAACTCCTTGTTCCGCAATATGACTCAGTAATCCATCAAAATAAAGAGGATTACGAAAATCGTGCGTGTGGCCTGAAAATACAACCGTAAATTTCAAGCCTTTTTGTTTTAGAATTTTGAGTGCATCAATGACAACTAAATGATTTTTATGCTTCCAGAATTGATTGGAAACGTAAAAAAATGAATCGGGCAGATTGTACTTTTGTTTCACGGCAGTTGAATCCTGACGAAGCATGGAAGGCTCTATTCTTTTTGCAAACGAAACAACATTGGCCTTGCCAATATATTCTGGTAACAAATGAGAAAAATCGTTTAAGGCATCCTTGCTGCTCAACATTACGGCATCTGCCATTGATGTCCCGTTTCTTGCATTGTCTTCACCAGCCTTGAGATGTGCAGGTGTGGCGTGTTCCTTCAAATGCATGAATTGAAAATCCGCAATCCAAATAATGTATGGAATACCACCGGTTTCCTTTATGACGGCATTGGTAAACAAGATTGGAATGCTGTCTCCTGCTATTTTCTGATAATAATCTCGGATATTCTTTTTGTATTCATCCAGATAATTGGAGCCCGATATTTTTCTTTGGACCCTGGATTTCAGATTATTCTTTTCAGGATAAAAAACATCATGATTAAAAATCGTTTCGCAAAAGGTGACATTTGGATAATAGAATTTCACCAAATTCGAAAGATTATCAAAATATTGCTTGCCACCCATCCAGACAGTTCCATCTATGCGTGGAATAAATACGGTAAATTTTTTATCAATTCGCATCGGACACCTGTATTTCCTTATATGCTTTTGCCAATCGGGTCAAACCTTGTTGCAGTGTAACGTGCGGAACAAAGCCCAAATTCTTTAGCATTGAAACATCAGCCCTCCAGTTAATGGGATCCCCTTCTTTCTCTTCTCCAGTAAAAACCACATCAAATGAACCTCCAATTGCACTTAGAAAAATTTGTGTCACTTCAGAAATGCTTGTTTCAATTCCTGATGAAACATTTATGCTTTCCCCTTCCATCAACGCATTTTTCACAATGCAATAAATAGCCTGAACAAGATCGTCTATGTATATAAAATCACGACTTTCATTTCCTGTGCCAAACATTTTGATGGTGTTGCACTTCCGCACTTTCAAGAACAAATCCCAAAACAATTGCTTTT
>CAIQQJ010000020.1 GCA_903873905.1 uncultured Flavobacteriales bacterium | reverse complement strand
AGCATTGGCATTTCTAAATTCTTTTGTAAAACCGATTTTGGTAATCCTGACGGTCCCTGTTACCGTTTTATCATTGGGATTATTTCTATTGGTAATCAATGCTGGAATTATTTTGCTCGCCGATTATTTCATCGACGGATTTCAAGTTCACGGATTTTGGGCCGCACTAATTTTCAGTGTGGTATTGTCAATCATCAATGCGCTCTTCGGAAATAGCGACAACAATCGCCAACAACAAAATCGCTATAACTAACATCCCTTCTAACCCCAACCTTCAGGTTGGGGTGCCTGACAAGGACTAACTATGAACTGGAACACTCTTTTTTCTGAAGCTCGCATTGGCGATAAAATCCCGCAACGTATTTCTTCGCCTGAGCGCACGAATTTTGAGCGCGATTTTGATCGTGTGGTTTTTTCTTCCGCGTTTCGTCGCTTGCAGGATAAAACACAAGTCATTCCATTGCCCGAAAGTGATTTTGTGCATTCGCGCCTGACGCATTCATTGGAAGTTTCTTGCGTTGCGCGTTCGCTCGGAAAAATTGTTGGGAAAGAAATCATTGCTCGTTACAATATCAAAGACCTTCACGCTTCCGATTTTGGAGCCGTGTGTGCAACAGCAGCATTGGCACACGACATTGGGAATCCACCTTTCGGTCATTCAGGCGAATCGAGCATCAGCGATTATTTTGCGAATGGAAAAGGAAAACATTTCAGCAGCGAAATCAATGATGCAAATAAATGGGCGGATCTTACGAATTTCGAAGGGAACGCCAATGGTTTCAAAATTCTCACGAATTACAATGAAGGTTCGGGTGGAAATATCAATTTGACTTATTCAACGCTTGCTGCTTTTACAAAATATCCAACACGTTCGAATAAACTCCCAGAGCATGCTGATTTGATCAAGGGAAAAGTTTCACAGAAAAAATACGGATACTTTCAGAGCGAAGAGGAAATTTTTCAAAAACTTTTTACGCATTTGGAAATTGATCGCGTGACGGATTATGCGTTCAATCGTCATCCACTCGCCTATTTGGTTGAAGCGGCCGATGACATTTGTTATCGCATCATCGATTTCGAAGATGGCATCCGAATTGGTTTGATCGATTTCAGAACCGGAGAAGAATTATTAAAAGCGGTTGTTGGAAAAGAGTTTGATGCCACACGTTATGATTTGGAAACCGACAAGCAAGAAAAAATTTCATATCTCCGCGCTAAAGCCATCAACACCTTAATCAACGCTTGTACAAAATTGTTTTTGGAGAATGAAAAGGAAATTCTAGAAGGAAAATTCGATCAATCGCTTACTGATATTCTCGACAAGGAAATTTCAGATCCATTAAATAACATCCTAAAAATTTCCATTAGCCAAGTTTACAGAAGTAAACAGGTTTTGCAAATTGAAGCTGCCGGATTTAATGTTGTTGCCGAATTGCTCGATCTTTTCATTACAGCAGTAAATGATTTTCACATTCACGGAAAAGATTTGCGCAAGAAACGTCCCTATTCAGAAAAAGTGATTTCACTTTTGCCTGATCAATTTTTGCAGCGCGAAGAAGGCGATTTGTATTTGAGAATCTTGCGTGTTTGCGAGTTTGTTGCTGGAATGACGGATTCTTATGCGGTGACTTTGTATCGGAGATTGAAGGGGATTGAATTGCCGAGGTGAAATTCGCCTATTCTCTCCCAACACTGCTGTTGGGAGAGAACAGGCTGCAGAATTGAATTACCCCGTTAGCCTGTATGTTCATCGGTGAGAATTTCTTTCTCTAATCCTGTTACCTAATAGTGGAAATTTTATAACTTGTAGTTTATTCCAAGGAAATATTTCAATCTAAAAACAGCTGCCATGAAAAAACTTTACACCATTCTTGCATTAAGTTCCCTCGTAACTATTGCTGTTGCACAATCACAGCGCCTTGTACTAGTTGAAGAATTCACGCAGGCATCATGTGGTCCTTGCGGTGCTGCTAACCCTCAGTTCAATTTACTGCTTAATGCAAACACAAGCAAAGCTGTTGCCCTTAAATATCAAGTAAGCTGGCCAGGAGTTGATCCCATGAATACGCAATATGCTGCCGTTTCCGGGCGAGTTAATTATTATACTGTAACCGGTGTTCCTTATGCTTTGATGGATGCTGTGCCAACAACAGGTTCAAGCTATGTCGGTTATCCGAATAACATGGGCCAAGTAGACATCGACAACGAGTACGCCGTTCCTTCTCCGTTCGATCTTACTGTGCAACACACGCTAAGCACAAATCTAGATTCTGTTTTTATTACTGTTCATGTGACCGCAACGCAGGCATACACTACAGGTTTAAATCATCTGCGTTTACAAACTGTCCTTATCGAGAAGCTCATTCATTTCGCATCAGCCCCAGGTTCAAATGGCGAAACGAATTTTGAAAATGTTGTGCGAAAAATGATTCCCACAACAGGTGGAACTGCCCTCCCAAGTAATTGGACAGTTGGGCATGACACAACATTAACGTTCGCTGTTCCAGTTCCCACCTACATTTATGACATAAATGAACTTGCAGTAGTATGTTTCATTCAGGACAACACAACAAAAGACGTGCAGCAGGCTGGGTTCAGCTCAAGTCCAGTTGGAATTCATGACCAAATGCATTCCCCTGCTACCTGCAATCTCTTCCCAAATCCAACTTCATCAACCGTGAATGTTAGTTTCAACCTTACAAACAATTCAGATGTAAGTTTCAATATTTACAACGAAGTGGGTATGCTGATTCGCACAGAAAAGCGTAGCATGACTGCAGGAAAACAGGAAGCTGAAATAGATGTAAAAATGCTTGCCAATGGTATCTACTTATTTGAATTGATCACAGAAGAAACGAAGCTGGTATCGAAATTCAATGTGGTGCATTGATAAAAGGCATGTGTCTTGCCATTCGTTTATGCTTAATGCTTTATTGAAGATTGAAGGAAATCGAATTGCCGAGGTGATTTGAAATTTGAGGATTCGATTATTTGAATATTCAAATTTCAAATAATCGAATTTTCCAATACTTCGAATATTCTAACCATCCCTAAAGTATCAAGACGACAATATTCCTCCAACGCAGTAATCTTCTCAGCTCTCTCAAACAAATCCGCACTTTCCAATTTCTCATAAATCGCCATGGCGTGTGAACCGTTTTGAATCGTGAGATCATTGTAATTCAAATCGGGCACAAGCGCGGGCAAAACATTTTTTAAAGAAATCGATCCGTTCATTTTCGGATGATGATACCAACCTTGTTGGAATGGCTGCATCAAATCGCGCAAACGTTTTAGTCTTTGTTCCAATTGTTCCGCATGTTCCGGAAATTGTTGCTTCAATAAATTCAGCGACATTCTTTCTGCCGTAACATCGTACGACAAAATAAAAGCATCTCCTTCTGTATCGGCAAGAAATTTATGAATGAATTCTTTTCTTGGATCAGGACCGGCTTCTGCAAGAAAAGTTTGGTAAATCAATTCACCATTTTCTTTTCTTTCGTGTAGCGAATACGCAAATGGTAAGGCGGCAAAAGGTTTTGTTCCTTGGTATTTCGGAATGGCTGGTTGGAAATTTTCAACGTCAAGGAAAAAAATATGTTTTCCCAAAGCATCAAGAAATGTTTTTATTTTTCCCTTGTCAATGACAATTTCATTGGTGCGTTTAGTCTGCACTTGCAGGCGCGCGAGTAAAGGCAAATGTTCGGTTTCAGGAACGAGATCAGTGGTAACATATCCTTCCTTGAATAATCTCGCCTGTTCCGACCGGTTCACACCTGTCAATTCAAAAACACTTCCATCCGGCAAATGTTTCCAGCATTGCCCGCGATAATCACATTCGTAAGGCGAAAAACATTGTTCGCCAATTTCCACTTCCGGAACCTGTTTGCCTTCTAATACAACTTTATGCGAATTGATTTTCTGAATGATTGCCGGCAATTGTTCTTTAGCAAATTTCAAAATGGAAACAACCAAAAATAATTTATTCAAATCAACCGCACCATTGCGAACATAATCACTATTCAAATGCACCAATGAAAAATCGGAAACCGGCAAACCGGAACCACTCAACACATAATATTGCAAAGCCGCATCCTGATAATAAGATTTGCTCAGTCGCAAGGAACTTTTCACTTCGTAAGCTTTCCACTTTTCCCCATCGCGCACCAAAATATCCACAATCACCAACACTTCATCAAAAACAATTGCCGCTTCGTAAATCACATTTTCTCCTGCCGCAATCAATTCCTGTGTTCGCTTAATCGCTTTCGAAGACTTCGGTCCCACTTTTTCTGTCGCGTCTTTTCCACCAGGAAATAATTTCCAAGCCAATTTCCCCACCTCATGTCCGCGTGTGAAGGTGGCCTGTCTCGAAGGAGGAATAGGATCACGCAATTGCGGATAGTGCCGATAGAAATACAAGGCCTTCGAGCATTGAAGTCCTTTGATGTAAGAGGTTTTGCTGAGAATGTAGTGTGACAAGCGGGGCAAATATAGGTAAAGATGAGTGGTTAGTTCGGAGTGCTTAGTTCGGAGATGAGGAAAGTTTTTAGTTCGGAGAGCTTAGTTCGGAGATGAGGAAAGTTTTTAGTTCGGAGTGCTTAGTTCGGAGATGAGGAAAGTGTTTGGTTCGGAGAGCCATAGTAAATGGCACGTTTAAGTGATTATATCCGTTTGTTATCGTTTGTTACCAACTGTGATAATGGAAAAGCTTTTGATTTGTAGTTAACTTAATAATATACATGCACCTATGTTTGATTTTGAAAAATTAATGGTTTACCAAAAAGCTTTAGATCATACCGATTTTGTTTATGATTTAATTAAAAAATTCCCATTCGAAGAAAAGGGAAATCTCACTGACCAATATCGTCGTGCGGCAATTTCTGTTTCTTTAAATATCGCGGAAGGTTCTGCAGGTACTAAGAAAGAATTCCATAATTTTTTGAGGATTACAAAACGTTCACTGAGGGAATGCCTGGTTTGCACAACAATTGCCAGTCGAAGAAAATATATTACCGAAAAAGATCAAGAATCGTCCCGCGCGCAAATTGCAGAAATGTCAAAAATGTGCACTGGTCTCCAAAAATATCTAATAAGAAAACAAATTTGACTTCATCTCTCCACCCCACTTCTCCGAACTAAATACTCCGAACTAAACACTAAACAAAAAATCCGTGAACAAACCCTTTTCTAGATTCATTCACGGAAAATCAAAAATTAAACTTTTCTAATTCTTAACGCTTTCAATCTTTCCCACCATCTTGGAGGATTTCACTTCCAGCGATCTTGAAAAACGCAGCAGACTGTCAATGATGTGCTGTCTTGGTTCTTCCTTGTGCTCCTCGTTTGAAAAGCGAAAAAGATCTTCACTATCGATGCCGAGGTTCATGACTTTTAGAGTAGATGTTTTATTCATTCGGGAGAATAAAATTGGTTTATAAAGGTAAAACGACAGCGATTCTTTGATTATTGTATAAATCTTAAAAAAAACGAAGACCGTCCTAAAGTTAATTAGAACGGTCCTCTCTATCGATGTTGAAATTACCCTACAGTTGCTCCAATGGCGTCCCTTTGGAACTAAGCTGAAAGGGCAATATGTTTCTTCTCAAGCATTTTTTTGAGATTGATCAATGCATAGCGCATGCGTCCCAAAGCTGTATTAATACTGCAATTGGTGGTATCCGCAATTTCCTTAAAGCTCATATCCATGTAGTGACGCATAATAAGGACCTCACGTTGCTCCAATGGCAATTGCTCAATCGCTTTGCGCATGTCGGAACGAATTTGTCGTTTTACAAGTTTGTCCTCCACATTTCCCTGACGCATGGTCAAGACCGAGAAAATGTCGAAATCTTCGCCTGCATCCACAAGTGGCATACGTTTTACACGACGGAAATGATCAATGACCAAATTGTGTGCAATTCGTAAAATCCATGGCAGAAACTTGCCTTCATCATTATAAGCACCTCGCTTCAAGGTTTGAATCACCTTGATAAACGTGTCTTGAAAAACATCTTCGGCCAAATGACGATCGCGAACAACCATCATAATGTACGAGAAGACACGCTTCTTGTGACGGGCAATTAATTCTTCGAGGCAGGATTCGTTCCCCTTGATGTACAGATCGACCAATTCCTGGTCTTGTAATTCAGCATTGCGCATAATAACCTCCTTTTAGGTTGTTTCGACTTGAGACTGGTGTGAAACGTAGAGATTTGCGCTATACTTTATCTGTATTAATGGTCAATTTTTTTTGACCGATGGAACAATAATTAGAAACACTATATCGATATCAAACGGCATTTTCAAAAAAAAGTTACAGCGGACACAATAATTTAATCCTAGCAACCCGACCCGTTAATTATCGTCTTGAACAAATATACTGATAAAAGGTAAATCGACAAACAACATGCCGTAATTTTGCATTCCCAAAAAGGGATTAAATATTTTTTAACAAATTGGCTGAAAAAATCGAATCATATAATCCGAAACAGTACATCATTATTAAGGGTGCGAAAATGCACAATCTTAAAAATGTTGATCTAGCATTGCCCAGAAACCGTTTTATTGTAATCACTGGACTTTCAGGTTCTGGTAAATCTTCCTTGGCTTTCGATACACTTTTTGCAGAAGGCCAACGACGTTATGTGGAAAGTTTATCTGCATATGCGCGACAATTTCTCGGAAAAATTGAAAAACCTGCAGTGGAATACATCAAGGGAATTTCACCAGCAGTTGCGATTGAACAAAAAGTCAATACAAGAAATCCTCGATCAACAGTAGGAACTTCCACTGAAATTTATGATTATCTGAAATTGCTTTTTGCACGATTGGGGAAAACATATTCTCCTGTAACAGGCGACTTGGTAAAGCGCCACACGGTTACAAATGTTGTCGATGCAATTCTTGCTTTGCCAGAAGGAACAAAAGTTTTATTGCTCGCTCCAATTCATCAGAAAAAAGATAAAACATTAAAGGAATTACTTGGATTATTATTGCAACAGGGTTTCACCAGAATTCTTTACAAAGATGAAATTCTGAAATTAAATGAGATCAACGTTTCTTCACTTTCCAATAAAGAGGAAATCTGCATAGTCGTTGATCGTTTCGCAATTAATCCAAATGACGAAGATGCTTCTTCAAGAATTGCAGATTCCGTTCAAACTTCCTTTTATGAAGGTGATGGTGATTTGATTGTTCAGCTCATGAGGGACGAGGTGCAAGCTACGGGAGACGAGGGCAAATCAAAAACAATTATCAAGACAAAAAAGAAAATTCAAAATTCAAAATTCAAAATTCAAAATTCCCTAAAGGACAACAGACTTCTTTTTTCAAATAAGTTTGAAGCGGATGGGATTTTGTTCGAAGAACCAAGTGTACATTTTTTCAGTTTCAACAATCCGATTGGTGCTTGTAAAATGTGCGAAGGTTTTGGAACGGTAATTGGCATTGATCCCGATTTGGTTATTCCAAATAAAAATCTTTCCATTTATGAGGAAGCAGTTGCATGTTGGAAAGGTGAAAAGATGGGTGAGTGGAAAGAAAAACTCATCATGCATGCTTATAAATTCAATTTTCCAATTCACAAACCTTATAATGAACTTTCGAAAACAAATAAGGATTTGTTGTGGAGCGGAAACAAACATTTCCAGGGACTGAATGATTTTTTCAAACATCTGGAAGAACAATCTTATAAAATTCAATATCGTGTCATGCTTTCCCGTTATCGGGGAAAAACCATGTGTCCTGATTGTAGAGGAACTCGATTGCGGAAAGATGCGAATTATGTAAAGTTCGCAGAGAAATCTATCAGTGATATTGTTTTGATGCAAGTGAAAGACGCTTTGAAATTTTTCACTGAATTAAAATTGGAGGAGAATGAAAAAGGTGTTGCGAAAAGATTAATTACTGAAATCACCAATCGTTTTCGTTTTCTTTCTGATGTTGGTCTTGGCTATTTGACAATGAACCGCCTCTCCTCTACTCTTTCAGGTGGCGAATCACAAAGAATAAATTTGGCGACTTCACTTGGAAGTTCTCTTGTTGGTTCCATGTATATTTTGGATGAACCAAGTATTGGCTTGCATCCGCGCGATACGGAAAGATTGATTCGTGTTTTGCATGCGCTGCGTGATATTGGAAACACAGTCATAGTTGTTGAACACGATGAGGAAATCATGCGCTCAAGTGATGTGATGGTGGATATGGGTCCGATGGCGGGAACGCTTGGTGGTGAAGTTGTTTTTTCCGGAACGCACAAGGATTTATTGACCGCAGAAAGTTTGACTGCAAAATATTTGACAGGACGCGAAAAAATTCCTGTTCCAACAAAACGTAGAAAGTGGAAATCGTATATCGAAATTTCCGGCGCACGTGAGAATAATTTAAAAAATCTCAATGTGAAATTTCCATTGGACGTGATGACGGTGATTACTGGCGTAAGCGGTTCTGGAAAATCAACATTGGTGAAAAGAATTCTTTATCCTGCCTTTCAAAAACATCTTGGTGGTTATGGAGAACAAACCGGGCAATTCGATTCTATCAAAGGAGATTTTCATCATGTAACTTCCATTGAATTTATTGATCAGAATCCGATTGGAAAATCTTCGCGTTCGAATCCTGTAACGTATGTAAAAGCATACGATGAAATTCGTGCAATGTATGCTGAACAGCCTTTGTCGAAAATGCGCGGCTATAAACCTTCCCATTTTTCTTTTAATGTGGATGGTGGCCGTTGTGATGTTTGTGAAGGTGAAGGAGAAGTTGTGGTGGAAATGCAGTTCATGGCCGATGTGCATTTGTTATGTGAAAATTGCAAAGGCCGTCGATTCAAGGAAGAAACTTTGGAAGTTTTTTATAATGAAAAAAATATCGCTGATATACTTGACATGACTGTTGATGAGGCGATCTCTTTTTTTGATGACGGTACTAATCATGGTAAAAGAGTGGTGACAAAATTAAAACCACTTCAGGATACAGGACTGGGTTATGTTCATCTCGGACAATCTTCCAGTACACTCAGCGGTGGAGAAGCACAACGCATCAAACTTGCATCATTCCTCACCCAAGGAAGCAACCAGTCACCAACACTTTTTATTTTTGATGAACCAACAACAGGTTTACATTTTCACGATATCAGAAAATTACTCGATGCTTTCAACGCATTGATTTTGCAAGGTCATTCCATTCTCATTATTGAACACAATATGGAAGTGGTGAAATGCGCAGATTGGATTATTGATTTGGGTCCAGATGGTGGTGATGAAGGTGGTAATTTGATTTTTGAGGGAACGCCTGAAGAAATGGTGAAAAATAAAAATTCGTTTACAGCGAAATATTTAAAAGAAAAACTCTGACCTCACCCCAGACTTTAGAACGACAAACTCCCAAGTGTAAGCCCCTCTCCGAAATGGAGAGGGGAACTCTTTATAAAAAGAAAAGAAAACTTGAGTGCTCCCCCTCTCCTTCGGAGAGGGGCTTTTTCCAAAGTCTCCCTCAATTCTAAAGTCTGGGGTGAGGTTTTTTTTCTGTAATTTCAAATCATGGCAATCCGAATCAAAATAAATAATTCTTCCGACGATCTTGGTCTTGGCACAAAAGGTTCTGATCGTAACATGAACAAGGACGGTTCATTTAATATGGAACGATTGGGTGATCCGAAATTCCGTTCTTATGAGATCTTTCACGAACTCATTACGATGTCGTGGACGAAATTCATCTTTTTGATTCTCATTGGATACCTCATTGTCAATTTTCTTTTCGCGGGAATATTTTTCTTCATCGGCGTTGAACATTTATCTGGAATTGATCAAAACATTTCTGAAACAAGAAAATTCTTCGAAGCATTTTTCTTCAGTTCGCAAACATTGACAACGCTCGGTTACGGACGTGTAGCACCCACTGGAATGGCAGCAAGTTCAATTTCCGCAATCGAATCCATGATTGGTTTATTGAGTTTCGCATTGGCAACTGGATTGTTATATGGAAGATTTTCGAGACCACAGGCAAAATTATTGTATAGTAAAAATGCAATCATTGCTCCATACAAAGGTATCACGGGCCTCATGTTTAGAGTTGCTAACAGGCGACGAAATCAACTTTTGGAAGTGGAAGTAGAACTGAACCTTTCCTACTTCGAAAAAGACTCAAAGACTCGTTCCTTCATCAAACTCGAATTGGAAAGAACCAAAATTGCCCTATTCCCTTTAAGTTGGACGGTAGTTCATCCCATTGACGAAAACAGTCCCTTGTACGGAATTACGGAAAATGAAATTAACGAAATGAAAATGGAATTGATTGTCATGCTCAAAGCTTTCGATGACACTTTTTCACAAACCATTTATTCCCGATCCTCCTTCAAAGCTGCAGAAATAAAAATGGGAAGAAAATTCATTCCAATGTTTAATGTTCTTGAAAACGGAAAAACACAATTGGACTTGAGACTGATTGACGCAATGGAAAAAGTGGAATTGCCACAACAGAAAATATTGATTGCGGGGAATTAACCTCACCCCAGACTTTAGAACGAAAAACTCATTGGTGGCCCCCCTCTCCAGCAGAGCTTGTTTCCTCTTCCAGATTACGGTTGAATATTAAAAAATATTTTGGACAAAAACACCAACTATTTTTGGCACCATTACCAAAGAAAAAAAATAAAACCTGAGTGCTCCCCTCTCCTTTGGAGAGGGGCTTTTTATAAAGTGTTTGTCGTTCTAAAGTCTGGGGTGAGGTTTTTCGAATTTCACTCTTCATTTTTCATCCCCCTGCTTCACATAATTCTCTAGGAAATTCTTCGCCGTATTTTTCAGAAAATCAACAACACTTGCTTTCATATCTTTTTTCTCACCCTCCTCCTTGCTTTCCTTTTCATTTTTCGCAGTCTGCAAAGCGGAATAGGCCAATTGTGCTCCGAGAACAATCAATTTATTTTCAGAAATCGATTCAACCGTTTTTTTGAAACGATTCATGACACGGAACGGCCAAAGCGAATTTTTATATTGATCGATACTGGAAAGCAATTCAACTTTTTCCAGTTCAATCTGACCTTCCAAGCGACGCAATTCTTTACGAAGCTTTTTTATGCTGGATATTTTGTGCTTAATCTTCATTGTCTTCGTCCTCCTCATTTTCAGGATAAATTGATTTCACAATGGAGTCTTGGATTTTTTTCTCGACCACGGATTTTCTAAATATCAATACCAGAATAGAAATCAAAAAATAAAATCCTGAAACGGCAGCAAAACCGATTACGTTATCGCCAAAATATTTTCCAATCCACAAGGCCGCTGCGACATTCAGAAAAAAGAAAAACAACAGAAACAAAACGAGAACAATACTCAAGGAGCCGGCTTTTGAAATGACCACGGCAACTTTTTCAGAAAAATTCAAACGCAAATACGTCAAGCGCGTATCAACATGTTCATTTACTTTTTGAATGATGGTTGCAAGATCTGGATGGTCCTGTTCATCCTCAGTTTCGTGTTTCATAGACAGGTTTTATTAAACAAAGGTCAACTATTTAAAACTAATGGGAGTGATATTAATCAGAATTTTTCCTTTCCTCGATCATTAATTGAAATTACAGTTTTTCAATTTCAGATTTTCACTTCAATTCATCACTACATCATTTCCCTTGAATTGCAGCTCAAACAGGCGCTTATAATGTCCTTCCGTCTGAATCAATTCTTGATGCGTTCCTGATTCAATAATTTCTCCATGATCCACAACAAGAATTCGATTGGCATTCTGAACAGTCGCTAAACGATGTGCAATCACAACTGAAGTCCTTCCTTTTGTCAAAAGTTTTGTAGCTTTTTGAATGAGAATTTCCGATTCCGTATCAATGGAAGAAGTGGCTTCATCCAAAATAAGAATCCGTGGGTTGTAAACGTAAGCACGAATAAAAGAAATCAATTGACGCTGTCCGACAGAAAGCATTCCTCCACGTTCACGCACATCAAAATCATATCCACCGGGTAAACGTGAAATGAAATCATGTGCACCAACCGCTTTTGCAGCTTCTTCCACTTGCGCGCGCGTGATTTCCGGATTATGCAAAGTGATGTTGTTGAAAATCGAATCGGAAAATAAAAATACATCTTGCAAAACCAAACCGATATTGCTTCTCAGTGCTTGCAAATCATAATCACGAATATTTTTTCCATCAATGAGAATTTCGCCCTTATTGTATTCGTAAAAACGCGTCAGCAAATTCATCATCGAACTTTTTCCAGATCCTGTTGCACCTACAATCGCAATCATCTCCCCTGCTTTCACTTCAAAAGAAATTCCTTTTAAAACATAATTCTCATCCTTGTAGGCAAACCAAACATCACGAAATGAAATATTTCCTTCTAGGTTTTTTGATGCCGCTTTCCCTTTGTCTTCAATAACATAATCGGTATCAATGATTTTGAAAACACGCTCCGAAGAAACCATTCCCATTTGCAAAGTATTGATGCGATCGGCAAGCATTCGAATCGGACGGAAAAAATTATTGATCAACAAAACGAAAAATGTAATGTCCCCAGGATTTGCAAAATGATCGAAGATTCTAACACCAGCATACCAAACCAAAAGTCCTAGTGAAATGGAAACCAAAATCTCCACTACAGGAAAAAATATCGAATAATAAAGTACGGAACGAATATTCGCATCACGGTGTTTTCCATTGATATCGCGGAAACGATCCATCTCCATTTTCTCACGATTGAAAACCTGAACGATTTTCATTCCTGTAATGTGTTCTTGCACAAAAGTGTTGAGCTGCGAAACACGATTTCGCACATCCGTAAAAGATGCTTTTACCGCATTCTTGAACCACCAAGTTGCGAAAAACATTATGGGAACTGTTGTCAAAACGATTATGGTAATTCGCCAGTCCACCCAAAGCATTGCAAAAAGATAAACGATGATGGTAAGAAAATCACCAGCGATTACAACAAAACCTTGAGAAAAAACATCATTGATCGCTTCAATATCGGAAACAACACGCGTCACCAACATTCCTATTGGCGATTGGTCAAAATAACGCGATTTGAAATGAATGATTTTTTTGTGCGTTTGTAAGCGTAAATCACGCACAATTCGCTGGCCCAATAAACTGGTGCTATATCCATTGCTGAATTGGAGAACAGATTCCAAAATCAAAAGCGATAACATGATCAGACAAAAAATCAAAAGCTGATGATGGGAAAATAAACTTTCACTTGAAATGTTTGTCGCATGAACATAATTGTTCATCGTATAACGAATCAACAATGGACGCACCACAGCAAGAAACGAAAGTGTAATCGTCATCGAAATTCCAAGTAGAAACAAGCCGCGGTAAGGACGTGTGTACCCCAGAATGCGACGCAGCAAACTCCAATCAAATGTTTTTCCAGTTACTTCACTCATTTAATTTTTGATGATTGGTGATTGGTGAAATTTCTTTTTTTCCGCCTTGCCTCCGTGGCTTTTCGGAATTTACTATTTGGTGATTTTGAACTTTTAATTATTAATCCGCACAATATTAATTATTAATTTTTTTCAAAGATTATATTCTTCGGGATACAAAATCTCCGTTAAAAAAAGTCCTCGTGCCGGCACTGATGTTCCCGCTTGCGCGCGTTTTTTCGATTGAACTATTCGGTGTACATCATCCAGCGTAATTTTTCCACGACCAACATCCACCAATGTTCCTACAATTGCACGAACCATATTTCTCAGAAAACGATTTGAAGTAATGGTAAAAACATAGCCGATTGTTTTCCCTTCATTGGCAGTTCCAGGTGCGCCGTATTTTATTTCCCATTTTGCCTCTTTCAATTTGCAAATCGTTGTCTTCACATCACTCGTTTTGCTGAACGCTTCGAAATCATCATACGTCAACAATATTTTTGCACCTTCATTCATCAAATTTATATCGAGCAAATCGGTCAATTCCCAATGTAAATTTGGCCCAAAAGGATCCTTCACGCGACAAATGTGATATTCATAGGTCCTTGAAAACGCATGAAAACGAGCGTGCGCTTTTTCCGGAACTTTAATGATTTGTTGGATGGCAATTGCATAAGGAAGGATTTTATTCAAACGAAAAAGAACATTTTGATCTGTATCCAAATTTTCCTTTTCACTCATGAAATGTGCATAAAACATTCTTGCATGCACGCCTGCATCGGTCCGTCCGCAACCCGTCACTTCAATATGCTCGTGCAACAGCATACTTATTTTCTCATTGATAATTTGCTGAATTGTAATCGCGTTGTGCTGAAATTGCCAACCGGAAAATTCAGTGCCATTGTAGGAAAGACGAAGGAAGTAACGTTGCACGTTAGCGGAAATCGGAGTGGTTGGAGTCGAGGGATTCAAAATTCGTTGACAAAGTTACGCAATGAAAAGCGAAAGATGTTGTCAAGCTGCGCATGTTGAAGGATAAAAATAATTTGGAGCAGGGAGTTTTCATTTTTCATCAAGTCCTCACCTGCTGTCCGCTTCAAGTCCGTCTGCGCACAGCCATCCCATTCGGGCTTTCCACTCCCATCAGGGCTATT
>CAIQQJ010000019.1 GCA_903873905.1 uncultured Flavobacteriales bacterium | reverse complement strand
GAGGATGAGATAAAAATCTAAAGGATTTCCAATTTTCAATTGAAACTTTTTACTCCCGAATACTGTAATGTATTCGGGAGTTTTTTATTGTGAATTTGACGAAGAAACTTTAATGCATTGGTGAAAATTTCCTAGCCCTGATGGTAGGGAGCTCCGCCGACCGGACAGCAGGAACAAAGAAACTTCATTGCGTTTTGCTGCGCTCCAGAAAAAAACAAGAAGGAAATTGGTATTTGAAAAATTGGAAATGTGCGCAAGAATTTTGGGCGAGTCGATTAAACTCTTCCTTCGAAATTATAATGCGCATAATCGGCCAATACGATATTGAGAAAATGCATGGTTGGCAATTGTTGCGGCGGAGGAAAAACGCCCATCACTGTTTTTACTTTGTGTCCTAAATATTCGAGCAAGGAATAATTGCTAGTTTCAAAAGCTTGTTGCATCACATCGCGAATGATATTCATATCGCGGTCATTCAGATTGGAGACTTGTGGAAATACAACTTTGTAAAGAGGATTGATTTGCTGAATGATTGTGTTTCGTAAAACCGCTTTTTGTTTTGTGCGAATGACCATTGTTCCTGCAATCATATCACCAATACGTTGACCTTTTCCACTGATGATAGCAACGGGCAATGCAAGGCATGTGAATAATCCACCTTCTCCTTCAAACAAACGCATCACCCAGCGATAGGCCGAATCGCCAATGCCGGCAGGTGTTCCATTGGTCTTCACCACTTTCAATCCGAGAATTAATTTTCCAATTGTGCGTCCGTTGAAAAGCGGTTCGCACCACAATGTATAGGTGAGAACTGGGATTGGAATGAGAAGAGAAATGACCATGCTGTACTGTGCGGCTTTTTCAAAATCCAATCCTTTCACAACTTGTCCCATAATGAGATAGCCGATAAGCATGTACACCGCAAAAAAAACAAGATCGAGCAAGCGCGCGAGCAAACGTTCACCAATGTTGGCCACTTCATAATTGATGGCAACGTTTTGTGTAGTTAAAACTCTGGCTGAATCAGACATCTTTTAAAAAGTGACAGGTGACAAGGGGAAATATGCTTTATACAGCGCTAATGTAAGAAATGTGGGAGTGGAAAATTAAAATGAAATTATTTTTTTCACCTGCCACTTCTCACTTGTCACTTGCCACTTTTCCCTAACTTCGCTATCCACGTATGAAGGAAATCACCTTCCTAAAACAGAACCACGAAAAGTGGCAGCAATTCGAGAAATTACTGAACTCGAATGAGGGACAAAATCCTGATGCATTGGCTGATCTTTTTATTAGGATCACTGATGATTTGTCGTGGGCGCATACTTTTTATCCGGGATCAAATACAGAAAAATATCTCAACGGTCTAGCTGCGCAAATTCATCAAGAGATTTATAAAAACAAAAAAGAAAAACGTTCTCGCCTGATAACCTTTTGGACACATGAGATTCCAAGAACGATGGCGAAACACCGTTTGAATTTGTTGATCACGTTTTTGATTTTCGGTTTTTCTGTTTGGCTCGGTGCAATTTCTGCAAAACATGATGAAAGTTTTGTGCGCGTAATTCTTCCAGATTCCTATGTGGATAATACGCTTGAGAGCATGAAGAAAGGCGATCCGCTTGCTGTTTACAAATCGGAAAATCATTTCGTCATGTTTTTGGGAATAGCGATGAACAATTCTCTTGTTGCATTGGTTTGTATTGTTGCAGGAATTTTTGGTTGGCTTGGTGTTGCATTTTTTCAATTCAGGAATGGTGTGATGCTCGGAACTTTTTTTTATTTTCTGAGTGCACATGGATTCGCGCATGAAGCATTTCTTACCGTGTGGATTCATGGTGTGATTGAAATTTGGTGCATCGTTGTGGCGGGGGCTGCAGGAATGGCATTGGGAAATGGACTGTGGTTTCCGGGTGCGTGGCCGCGAGGTGTTTCGTTTATGCGTGGAGCGAGGGAAGCTTTGAAAATTGGTGTTGGATTAATTCCTTTCTTTTTTCTCGCTGCATTTTTTGAAGGATTTGTAACGCGTTATACAGAGATGAATGATTATGCACGCATGACAATTATTTTTGGCTCGCTCTTTTTCATGATCTGGTATTTTATCATCTGGCCATTTTTCGCTGATGGGAAATTCAAAAAAAATCCGCCCTTGCTGCTTTATTTATTGGGACCGGTTCCTGTTTTAATGTTTCTCGGAACAAAATTATTTTCAAAAGTTACCGTCACACCACGATTTGCATTCCTGTTATTATTGGGATTACTTCTCCTTCTGCTTCCTTCGATCGGATTGATAATGGGTTATGTGACGCATAATATTGCTGAAGGAGCAACTTATATTTTCTTTGCTATTTG
The DNA here is from genome assembly GCA_903873905.1 of uncultured Flavobacteriales bacterium. Classification (GTDB taxonomy): domain Bacteria; phylum Bacteroidota; class Bacteroidia; order Palsa-965; family Palsa-965. The sequence continues at coordinate 61,129 of CAIQQJ010000019.1, read as the reverse complement.
TTTTTGTGCTGGAATTGCAAGTATCCTATTTGCATTCCTTGGTCGCGGAAAAGTAGTGGAGGAGGATTTAACAATAGCCAGAAAAGGTTCAGGGAAAATTGATGAATATGAGCGAAGCGCAAGCGCCATTAAGGTTTGAACGGGTGAGAAATTTCGGAAAAATTTTCGGTGAGACCCGAAGATTTATTCGTGAAAATTTTTCCGTGTTTTTTAAAACGATTCTTTTTCTCGTTGGACCGATTGCGTTATTGACTTGCACCTTGAACATGTTTTTTCAAGTGAATTTGATTGCAACCGGCGAAACGCCAGAGTTCAGCAAGTTTGGTTCTTATATCGCCCTGACTCAGATTTACACACAAATTCGCTGGGGAATTAATGGATTGGTTACAGCAATTGTAGTGAGTCATTTTGTAAAAGTGTATCGTGAAAAAGGGCAAGGAAAATTTACGGTCAATGATGTGACACGTTCTGTATTGAAGGATTTTTTAGGAAACCTGCTTGCATTCGTTGTGATGTTTTTTTCTGTTGCATTGATCTCAACTGTTTTGGGTTATCTCATTTATGGACTTGCACAAGTTTCAATTGGCGCGGCGATCCTGATGATTTTTGCGGGATGGCTTGCTTATATATTAATTCGTTTCCCATTTTGGTATTATATATTTTCAGTTTTTTTCGCGCGAACGGCAAATGACAATGCAAATGTTTTTAAGGCAATGGGAATTGCAGGGAAAATGTTTTCAGGTAACTGGTGGTCGACATGGATGATTTGTTTTTGCATGTGGCTAATACTTTATATTGTTGGAACTGCCATTTCCATGCCCGCACAAATCATTGCGATGATTGCACAACTTTCCACATTGGAGATGTCGGATAAGTCGGCGAATATGAAATTGCTGGAAACGGCTTTACTCTCATTGGGAGAATTCGCGAAAACAATTATTAATAGTGTTTTTTGTGTAACGGTTGCACTGCAATTTTTTGGAACAAAGGAAAAAATTGATGGCGAAGGCACAAAAAAAATTGTCGAGATGATCGGCAGTAAACAAGAGGATGAAAGTGTTGAATACACCTATTAAAAACCGTTTGCGTTTTTTATTGACCGTGATTTTGATAATCTCCGGTTCATTAAGGCTATGTGCAAATCCGGAAGTCAAAAAAAACATTCAACTTGATTCTTCTTCCATTACACCACGTGAACCGTCAAAGAATTCCCAAGAAAATTATTTTTCCGATGAGTCATGGAAATATGATCAAGATAAAGTAAAATCAAAACAGGAGCCGAATGTTTTTGATCGTATGTGGAATGGATTCTGGGAAAAAGTTCTTGACAGTTTTCAAAATGGCAATCATAATCAATCCTTTAATCCTTGGAACATTTTGTGGATTCTGATTATCGTTACCATAATTGTTCTGGTTATTCTCAAAGTCACAAATTCGGGTGTAAGTACAATCTTTGCAGGAAAAACCAGAAGAAAGGAAAGTCCAAACGCCACATTGGAAGATGTAGACATTCACAACATCAATTACGAACAACAAATTCTGGAAGCGATTTCAAAAAAGGATTTCCGACTTGCAATTCGACTCTGGTTTTTACGAACCTTAAAAACATTTTCGGATAAAGAACTTTTACGTTGGCAAATCGACAAAACAAACAGTGATTATTATTATGAATTGAGTGGATCAAAATACCAGCAGGATTTCGGAGATGTGAGTAAAGTTTACGATTACATCTGGTATGGAGAATTTCCTGTTGATGAGTCTTCGTACAAAAATGCGGAAGAAAAGTTTTCCATGCTTTACAAAGATATCAGTGACTAGGTTGGTCGGCAGTCAGCGATCTGCTGTCATTTTATTTGACTGCCGATCGCTGACTGCCGACTTTTTGTTTGAAAAGAAAAGATTGAGTAGAATAAAATCGAGAAAAGAAAATATTCTGTGAAAAAAAATTGGCCATATTATATTGTTCTGCTACTGGTCGTGGTGTTTCTTTACCGTGTTTCACAAGAAGCGTCGCAGAAACAAATTGATTGGGATGAGAATTATACGGGAGCGTCAAAATCTCCATTTGGTTGTTATGTGGCGAAGGATTTCATTGAGAATATGCTGAGTTCAAAAGTGGAGGATGTTGATCTAACTGTTTATCAAAAATTATCGGAAGGCGCACACATCAATGAGAATTACGTTTTTGTCAATACGGATTTCGCACCTTCCAAACAGGATGTGACACAACTTTGCAAATTTGTTTCTTCCGGCAATACTGTTTTTATTTCAGCAAGAAACTTTGGGGCACTTGCTGATACATTGAAAATTGATGTGGGTGATCCTTTGATGTACGATATTCATCAAGATTCCATAAGTACTTTCAGTGGCGCTGTGAATAGTGGATCTGCATTTGCAGAAGCAAATCTTGTCAATCCAAATCTTCATCTTTCGAAAAATGCGAGTTTCGATCATACAACCTATTCTGTGATTTTTACAAAACTCGATACCAACAAGACTATCGTCCTCGGAACGGGTTCAGAAAATTTGGCGAATTATGTAAGTGTAAGTTTTGGTAAAGGGAAATTTCTCTTGCATACGCTTCCAGATGCGTTCGGAAATTATTACGCAGCCGACCGATCGACTTCAAAATATCTTTTCCGTTGTCTTTCTTATTTGCAAGATCGACCGACTTATTTTGATGAACACTATAAAGTTGGGCGAATTGAGAACAAGGATTCACGTCGTTATCTGCTCTCTGAACCCGCGTTGAAATTGGGATATCTCATTGTCGTTATTGCGGGATTGATTGGTTTGTTCTTCGGTGGCAAGCGCCGTCAACGTCCTGTTCCAATAGTTGTTCCACCTTCCAATTCCACTTTAGAGTTTGTTGAACAAGTGGGTGTATTATATTACAACCAAGGGAACCATGCAGATATTGTCCGCAAGAAGATTAATTATTTCCTTGAATCAATTCGTTCGAGATTTTTTACACAGACGAATATTTTCGACGATAAATTTTTGGAAAGGATGGAAAATCTTTCCGGCACACCAAAAGATCAAGTAAGACATCTTTTTGCAACAGTGGATTATTTGCGAAATTCACAAGGATGCGGAGAGAAGGACTTGAAAAATCTAGATAAACTCATATGGGAATTTAATAAACGCAGTAAACGATAACATTATATGAAAAAAATTCTCGGTTCGAACAAATGTTTGATTTTTGATAGTTGATGTTGGATTGAAAACAAATCAAACATCAACTGTCAAACGTCAAAATTGGTGCACAACAAAAGTTTAATAGAAAAAAAACTCACTCAATAAATAAGAATTCCATGGAACAAGAAACTTATGTCAACCGAATTAATCTCGATGATTTACAACAGGCAGTTGCAAACGTTCGCGCTGAAATAGGAAAAATAATTGTCGGACAAGAACGCACAATCGATTTGCTGATTGCTGCATTGCTTTCGGATGGACACGTTCTAATCGAAGGCGTTCCTGGTGTTGCGAAAACATTGACGGCGAAATTACTTGCACGAACGGTGTCTGTGAAATTTTCCCGAATTCAATTCACACCCGATTTGATGCCATCGGATGTTGTGGGAACAAGTGTGTTCAGTTTGAAATCGAATGAATTTGAATTTCGTCCAGGGCCGATTTTTTCAAACATTGTTCTCATTGATGAAATCAATCGTGCTCCTGCAAAAACACAATCTGCGCTTTTTGAATCCATGGAAGAGCGTCAGGTGACTGTGGATGGAAAAACTTACAAGCTTGAAGTTCCATTTATGGTTGTAGGAACGCAGAATCCTGTTGAGCAAGAAGGAACTTATCGTTTGCCAGAAGCGCAATTGGATCGTTTCCTTTTTAAGATCGATGTTGATTATCCGACATTGGCGAATGAAACAAAAATTCTTTCGGATTGGCATTCGAGAAAAAATTCATTGGATCTTGATAGTGTGAAACCAGTAATTTCCGCTGAAGAATTAAAAGGTTATCGCGAGAAGGTTTATAGTTTGCATATCGAACCAAATTTGTTGGGATACATTGCGCAGATTGTTGGACAAACAAGAAATAACAGCGCATTGTACCTTGGCGCTTCACCGCGTGCTTCATTGGCAATTCTCACTTCATCCAAAGCGATTGCTGCGATGCGAGGAAGAGATTTTGTTACGCCCGATGATATTCGTGAAGTAGCACCAGCAGTTTTGCAACATCGTGTGATGCTAACGCCTGAAAAAGAAATGGAAGGACAAACTTCAAAAGATGTTGTTCGTCAAATCATACAACAAGTAGAAATTCCTAGATAAATTGATGCTTCGTTTTTTCCGTTCGTTTTATTTTTCCAGTCGCTTCTTCATTGTATGCGGACTCTTGGCAACGCTTTGCCTTGTCGCATATTTTTATCCTTTGCTCTTTAACATTGCGAAAATTTCCACTTTGGTTTTCCCTTGCATCATTGCTGCTGATTTGCTTTTGTTGTGGAGCAGACGCAATGGAATTTTTGCGCGACGTGACATGATGGAGAAATTGTCGAATGGAGATTTGAATGATATTCGGATTCAATTGGAAAATAAATATCCTTTTCCGGTTTTCCTTTCCATCATTGATGAATTGCCCGTTCAGTTTCAAGCGCGTGATCTCCGTTTCAAAGCTACGATTGCTCCTTTCAAATCAAAATTACTTACCTACAGAGTTCGTCCTGTGAAACGTGGTGAGTATGTTTTCGGTGCAGTGAATGTTTTTGTGAAATCCGTTTTGGGATTGCTGCAACGCCGTTATAAATTTGACAATGATCAAATGGTTCCGGTGTATCCTTCCTTCATTCAGATGCGCCGTTATGAATTGCTTGCTATTTCAAATCGATTGAATGAAGCGGGAATAAAAAAGATTCGTCGTGTTGGACAGAACAGGGAGTTTGATGTAATCAAGGATTATGTTGCAGGTGACGATCCGCGCACGGTGAATTGGAAAGCAACTGCGCGTCGAGGACGATTGATGGTGAATACCTATCAGGATGAAAAGTCGCAACAGGTTTATGCGCTCATTGATATGGGGCGTGTAATGAAAATGCCATTCGAGGAAATGACTTTGTTGGATTATGCCATCAATGCAAGTTTGGTGATTTCAAATATCGCGATGTTGAAATATGACAAAGCGGGTCTTGTTACTTTTTCGAGTAAAGTGCACAAGGTTTTAGCGGCAGAGCGAAAAGGTTTGCAGATGCACAACATCATGGAAGTTTTGTTTGGAGCAAAAACCGGTTATCAGGAATCTGATTACGGAAAACTATATGCAACGATCAAACAAAGAATTACCCAGCGAAGTTTGCTTTTGTTATTTACGAATTTCGAAACGCTTTCGAGTATGCAAAGGCAATTGCAATATTTCAGACGGTTGGCGAAAGATCATTTGTTGGTGGTGATATTTTTTGAGAATACAGAATTGCGCGCGTTCCTCGACAAGAAACCGGAATCAATGCAGGAAATTTATTATCAGACCATCGCAGAGAAATTTACCTATGAGAAAAAATTAATTGTGAAGGAATTGGAGAAATATGCCATTCATGCAGTTTATACTTCGCCACAGAATTTGACAGTTAATACAATTAATAAATATTTGGAATTGAAGGCAAGGGGTTTGATATAATTTTCAATTCACATTTAGAAAGATGAAACAAACAGGAATAAAATTTGCGGCGCTAGGTGTTTTGCTCGTTGTGAGTTTATTCCTTTCCAATATCATTTACTCCAAATGGTTTTACAAGGATGATCTCATCGAGACAGATGCGAAAATGCTTTTGGAATTGGACAGCCTCCAAAATGTAAATGACATTATTTATTTTGCTGAATCTTCCAATGCCACTACCGGCTATTATGATACCTGCAAAAAATCGATCAGTGAATTGATTGCGGATCAATTGAAAAATAAAAGTTTGGGAACCATTCAGCATGCAGCAATTCATGCAAAAACTTATCTCGAATTAATAAAAAACATTCGCCCCGATTCAAAAGTGAAAACGATTATTGTCACCATGAATCTTCGTTCTTTCGATGCGGATTGGATCAATTCCAAATTGGAAACGCCCTTGATGCGCGCAAATGTGATGTATGCGCAATTGCCTGCGATCATAAAAAAATTGATGATTTCATTTTCAGCTTATGACGACAAAGTGGAATATCTGAGAAACAAAGAAAGAGCGCATCATTGGAAACATGATCCGATAATTGTTCCGGAAAATTTCCCCTACAAAAATGTAAAAGATTGGGATGGTGCAATTTTCAGCAAACTTTTTGACCAACCGAAAACCCGTGATTTGACTTGTGCCTACATCAAGACTTACGGATTTTCAATTGACACGTTGACGAATCCTCGTATTAAAGATTTTGATGAAATTGTAAAAGTGGCGAAAGAAAAAAATCTCCATCTCGTATTTAATCTGCTCGCAGAAAATGTTCAGTATGCGGATTCATTAGTTGGAAAGGAATTGGTTTCACTGATAAAACAGAACCGTGATTTGTTGATGCAACGTTATAACAAGAATGGCGTAATCGTAGTTGACAATCTGGAATTGGTGAATGGAAAAGAGTTTTGTGATCAGGATTGGACAACGGAACATTATGTGCAATCGGGAAGAATTAGAATTGCAGGAAATGTTTTTGCCACTGCGGCTGTTTATTTAAAATAAAAATATTGCGTGAATTAAAAATGGAATGAAATAGGAATTGCAGATTTGCCAAGAATTATCTAATACGAATAAATGCTTTTTAACACTTTAAACTTTCTCCTTTTTCTTCCAGTCGTGATTGGGATGTATTATCTCATTCCGAATCGGTCGCGCTGGATTTTGTTGTTTGTGGCGAGTTGTTATTTCTATATGGTTTTTTATCCGCCCTATGTTCTCATTTTATTCGCGGTAATTCTCATTGACTACTTCTGCGGATTGAAAATGGAAAACGCAAAAGGGTTTAGGCGAAAATTATTCTTGATTTTGAGTGTGGTGGGAAATATTGGAATACTCGGCTATTTCAAATATTCAAATTTCCTTGCTACATCGTGGATTGATTTTTCTGTTTTTGCACATTTCAAAACGTCGATGCATGTTTCGGATATTTTATTGCCGATTGGACTTTCCTTCCACACCTTTCAATCCTTGAGTTACACGATTGAAGTTTATAGGGGAAAACAAAAAGCGGAAAGGCATATAGGATATTTCGCGAATTACGTTTTGTTTTTTCCACAAATGGTTGCTGGACCAATTGAGCGTTATAATCGATTGGGAGTTCAGTTGCGTGAAAATCATCCTTATGCTTATGAAAATATTGCTGCGGGATTTAAAATGGTTTTGTATGGATTGTTTGTGAAGATGTGCATTGCAGATAATATGGCGCCAATTGTCAACGCGGTTTATGAACATCCTGAAAAATTCTCACAACTTTCTGTCATTACCGCCTTGATCGCTTTTTCATTGCAGATTTACGCAGATTTTTATGGCTACTCCACCATTGCATTGGGCGCGGCAAAGATGATGGGAATTAATTTGATGGATAATTTCAAGCAGCCGTATTTCGCAACAAGTATTCGTGATTTTTGGAAACGTTGGCACATTTCATTGAGCTCGTGGTTCCGTGATTATGTTTTTATTCCGATGGGTGGAAGTCGTGTGAATTTGTTTCGGTTCATTATCAATATTCTTTTCCTTTTTGCCTTGAGTGGATTTTGGCATGGCGCTAATTACACGTTTATCATTTGGGGAGCATTGCATGGATTGGCTTATCTGCTGGAATATGGTGTGATGAAAATTTCATTCATTGAAAAAATGGCTCAAAATAGAATGGTGAAATTCATTCATGGAGTAAAAACATTTTTGATCGTCACTTTTATCTGGATATTTTTTCGGGCAGAAAACATGACGAATGCAAAACAAATTATCCATGCAATAATTTATTCATCCAAGGAAAAAATAACACCACTGCTCATTCAATGGTGGGTATTGATTCCATTCTTGATTTTTATTGCTGTTGAAATACTCATCAGAAAAAACCGAATTGATAATTGGCTTGGAGGAAAAAAGGTTTTCTTGCGTTGGAGTTTTTATTTTGTAATGCTGATGTGCATTATGTTGTTCAGCGGAATAAAAAGTTATCCGTTTATCTATTTCCGGTTCTAAGAAATGTTTTGCCACAGCGCCACAGTTCTCCGAACTCCTTACTCCAAACTCCCGACTGTTTTCACTTCCGCCAGTCCGGCGAAAAGATAAATGTGATTGGTGTTTTTCTCCAAACATTTGTAACGCTTCCTTACTTTTTCGCCTTTGATGAAGATTCTTTCGTTGTAATTGAATTCCGCGTGAATGGATAATTCTTCGAGATGAATAAAATCACTCGGCTGGTCATAAAGTTTTAAGGTGCGTAACAAATTATCATCAGAAGTGCTTGATGCTGCTGGATTTTGCATGTAGCCGATAATTGCAATTCGTACATCTTCTGGGAAAACCTCTATGCGCATGAAAGGTCGCATGAGTTCCTTGAATGATTCTTTCCATTCTGTTCCATGCGCTTTTACGTGATGTCCGTGGCGCTCGTGTGTAAGCAAGTGTGCAATCTCATGAACGAGCGTTAGTAGAAATGCAAATTGATTCAAATCCTGATTGATGGTGATGAGATGATTCAAGCCTGGTCGCGGACGATAGTCGCCATATTTTGTTTGACGGCTTTTTTTGATTTTGAGTTTGAAATTGAAATGAAGAATCCATTCCGAGATTAGCGGAACTGCAGCCTCGGGAATATATTTTGAAAGAATGGATTGATTTCTTGTTGGCGGATTCATTGATGCAAAAATATGGATGAAATAAGTTGAAAAGTTGGAAAGTTGAAAAGTTGGAAAGTTTTTTGGGTGGAATTGTGTAATTTTTGGATTATTAAACAATTGGAGTGTTTCTTACTTGAGATTTGAATGTTGAATGATGATTGCAAAGCTCAGATTGCTGACGTAAAATGGGAAAAACTATTTCTGCATTTTGAGTTTATCATTCTGCATTCTTCACTCCTTTTTTGCGTGAGGGATTGCAGCAAGCTACCGTGTAGCGCGGAAAGCCCGACCCGCAGGGGCACGCCCTAATGAAAAATGGGGCAGTCGAAAAGGCGGCAGGAGTCGGTTTATTGTCATTCAAAAGTTGGGGTTTTGGTTCTGTGGATTTCATAAATTATAAACCTTGCTCTTTTCGTTATTCGTATATTCGTGCAATCAGAAAATCGCATTATGTTTTTCCGTCATTTTCGTAAGCTATATTTTGCAGGAGCAATGTTGTTGCTGGTGATCATCATTGGCACGGCAGGGTACATGCTTATTGATAAGCGTTTTGATTTTTTGGATGCTTTGTACATGACGATCCTCACCATTGGCACTGTTGGTTTCAGGGAAGTTTATCCCTTGTCTCCAACGGGACAAATTTTCACAATTTTCCTAATCATAACTGGTTTTGGTACATTTGCTTTTGCTGTATCATCCCTGACGAGTTACGTGCTCAGTGGGGAATTCAGGGAATATTACTTGACTACGAGAAAATTGAACGCGATAGAAAAACTTTCAGGACACATTATCATTTGCGGATTTGGTCGCAATGGAAAACAGGCTGCGCACATTCTGAAAAAACATGATCGGCGTTTTGTGGTTATTGAAAGTAAAAAAGATCTTGTTGATTCCATTACGCATCGTTATTCCGATTTGGTAATTGAAGGCGATTCTACGCAAGATGAAGTTTTGGAGAAAGCGGGAATCATGCGTGCAGCAGCATTGATAACGACACTTCCTGTGGATGCGGATAATCTTTTCATTGTTCTTACTGCACGTGCACTCAATCCGAAATTGACAATCATTTCACGCGCGTCGGATGATAATTCGGATAAGAAATTAAAAACGGCAGGTGCCAATAATGTAATCATGCCAGATAAAATTGGTGGTGCGCATATGGCGTCTTTGGTTTTAAAACCGGATGTTATTGAATTCATTGATCACATCACAGGGCAAGGTGGACCGGATATTAATTTGGAAGAAATTACATTCGAGAATCTTCCAGAACCTTTGCGTAATAAAACCATTCGTGATTTGGAAATCAGAAATAAATCGGGCGCGAATATTGTTGGTTTCAAAACTGGCAATGGTGAATTTGTTATCAACCCCGCACCCGACACGCAATTGATTCCTGATGGGAAGTTATTTGTTCTGGGAACACCGGAGCAAATCCTCAAACTAAAAACAATGCTCTCCTGAAAAGGATTTCAAATTTGATAATTGCCAATTACCAATTTGCTTTTCAATTGGAAATTGGCAATTATTAAATTGGCAATAGCTCATTATGGAAAAGACAATTTTAATTACTGGCAGTAACGGTCTTCTCGGTCAGAAGTTGATTTACAATTTGCTGGAGCGAAATAAAAAATCTCCTGATTGGAAAATCATCGCTACTTCGAAAGGTGAAAATCGCATTCTAGAAAAAAACGGTTACACTTATCTTTCTCTTGACATTACAAATCGCGAAGAGGTCATTGCGACTTTTGTAAAATATCATCCTGATGTTTTGATAAACACAGCGGCGATGACCAATGTTGATGCCTGTGAATCGGATAGAATGGAAGCGAAACGTTTGAATGTGGACGCTGTTAAATATTTGATTGAAGGAATAAATGAGGCAGCTGAAAAAAACCCGATGGTCAATACGCATTTCATTCAGCTCTCAACGGATTTTATTTTTGATGGCGAGAATGGACCTTATGCAGAGGATGCAAAACCAAATCCATTGAGTTATTACGCAGAGACAAAACTGAAGGCGGAAGAATTATTGGAATCCACTTTTCTGAAATGGGCGATTTTGCGGACAATTATTGTTTACGGAATTGTAGATGGAATGAGTCGTTCTAATGTTGTGTTGTGGGCGAAAGATTCATTGGAGAGAAAGCAAAAGATAAATGTGGTGGATGATCAATTTCGTTCACCAACATTGGCAGAAGATTTGGCAGAAGGTTGTGTTTTATGTGCTGAAAGAAAAGCCACTGGAATTTTTCACATGAGTGGAAAAGACCAAATGAGTATTTTGGAATTGGTTTATCGTGTGGCGGATTTCTGGAAATTGAATAAGGATTTGATTACTGCAGTGAAATCAGAAACGATCAAACAACCTGCGAAGCGTCCAGCGCGAACGGGATTTATCATTGAGAAAGCGAAAAGAGTTTTGGGATACGATCCGCATTCTTTTGAGGAAGGCTTGGCGATCTTGGATGAGCAGCTCAAAAAATAATTTTGAATTTTGAATTCTAAGTTTTGAATTGAGTGTTTGTATTTATTTAAAGATGAAAACACTTTTACTGCAACCTGATGCTGTTCGAAGAGAATTTGAATTTGTTGGGGAAGTAAGTTCTCTCGATAGTTTGATGAAATTTTTCAATTCATTTGATTGAAAAAATAATTTAGAATTCAAAATTCAAAATTATTTAAACCCGGATTCCAATCACAAGAATATCATCCACCTGTTCCGTGTTTTGCTTCCAGTTTTCAATGGCAAGATTCAATTCTTTTTCCTGTTCAGCCATTGACATATTTCTGATTCCAACAAGAAGTTCCTTGAATCGCATCATCATGAATTTTTTTCCATGTGGGCCACCGAATTGATCAGCGAATCCATCGGAAAAGATATAAAATGAATCACCTGTATTTAATTGCGTTGTGCGGTTGGTGAAAATCTTTTTCTCATTTGACATTTCCCCACCGAGCGATTTTTTGTCACCGGTAATTTCTTCCAATACACCTTCATTTTTTCGCATGACATAAAGATTGCGCAATGCGCCGGCGAATTGCAACGAGTTGTCTTGAAGGTCGAGTGCACATAATGCAATGTCCATTCCGTCTACGGAATCCGATTTCAAGGTTTCCTGCTTCAAGGCAAATCGAATGCTATCATGAAGTTTTCCAAGAATTTCTGAAGGAACAATTGTTCGTTTTTCAATTACAATTTCATTCAGTGCATCATTACCGATCAAACTCATGAATGCGCCAGGGATACCATGTCCTGTGCAGTCTACTGCTGCGATTATTATTTTACTGTTGGCTTCAGCGTAATAATAAAAATCGCCACTTACAATATCTTTTGGCTTGTACAGGATGAAAAACTCTTTCAGTGTTTTCGATATTTCCTCTTTGGGAACAAGAATTGCATTTTGAATTCTTCGAGCATAATTAATGCTATCAGTGATGTCTTTGTTTTTTTCTTCAATGATTTTATTTTTACCGGCTAAAACAAGATTGGCTTTTTGTTTTTGGCGGTATCCCCTAAAGATAAAGACAGCAAAAACAATCGCTCCAGCCAATCCGCACATGACAAAAATCAAAATGGTTTGATGTCTTCGAGTTTCTGCAGCGGACACAACCGCTTGTTTTTCTTTTTCCTTATTCAGCAATTCAATTTCTTTTCGTTTCTTTTCGCTATCATATTTGGTTTGGAGTTCCTCGATCTGTTGGTTGCTGTCTTCATTGAAGATGCTGTCTTTGAACTGCGAATATAGTTTATGAAATTCGTAAGCTGATTTAAAATCTCCTGATGCAGAATCACAAATTGATAAACTCAAATAAGCACTCGTCATGCCTGGTTTCAGATTTATTTCTTTGGCGATTTCCAGTGCATGCAATAGTTGTTCTTTAGCTTCCTTCAAACGATTTTGTGTCATATACAAATCCCCAATATTATTATAGGAATCGGCCATGCCCACTTTGTCACCAACTTCCTTTCGTAGTGTCAGTGATTTCTGATAATATTCAAACGCCTTTTGAACATCGCCTTTCTTTGCATGTATCTGTCCGATATTTCCATATGAATCCGCGATCTCTTCTTTGTCTCCCATTTCTTGTGTCAATGCAAGATCTTTGAAATAATATTCAAGCGCTTTCGAATAATCTTTCTGGTCGGCATAAATAAGTCCGATGTTGTTATAGGAATCAGCCATTCCTCTTTTATCTCCCAGTTCTTCGAAAATTGCCAAATCCTTTTTGTAATATTCAAGTGCCTTGGCATAATCCCCTTTGAACAAATTGATATTTCCAATATTCCCAAGGCTAGAAGCCATTCCTTTTTTATCTCCGAACGCTTCTCTTATGGTCAGTGACTTGAGATAAAACTCCAGTGCTTGGTCATATTCCCCTCTTTGCGCGTGAATGTTTCCAATGGTGTTGTAGGAAGTTGCAATTCCTTTTTTGTCACCCATTTTTTCGGAAATGGCAATGTCCTTGAAAAGAAATTCGAGTGCTTTGTCATAATCTCCAGCGTAATATTTAATGGAGCCCATGGTATGAAATCCATTGGACATTCCTCTATTGTATCCTAGTTCTTCAGCGAGTTTCAGCGATTGTTGTGCATAATTAATTGCCTCATCTGGTGTTTTCTTTTGCAGGGACAAGGCAAGACTATTGAGTGTGTTTACCTTATTGGTATCCTCTTTTGAGATTTTTAAAATGGCTTTGAGGGAATCAATTGCTGAATTTTGAGAATAGACAATTGAATTCAGGAGCAAAATTACAATTACGAGAAAGTAAAATCTAAAATTATTTTTCATTTATTTTTTGACTACTAACTATATTTTTATTCCAATCACCAACAAGTCATCCACCTGCGTCAATTCTCCTCTCCAGGCATTCATTTCCACTTCCAATTTTAATTGCTGTTCTTCCATTGAAAGTGAATTGATGGAAACCAATAATTCTTTCAAACGTTTGGTCATGAATTTTTTTCCTTCAGGTCCACCGAATTGATCCGCAAATCCATCGGAGAAAATATAGATACAATCATTTTTCTGCAAATCGATTTTTGTTTCTGAGAATGGAATAGCATTGACAGATTGAATTCCTCCAATGGAACGTTTGACCGCCTTGAATTCCAACAATTCATTTTCACGAACAATCCACAAGGGACGATTTGCGCCGGAGAATAAAAGTTCAGAAAAATCATTTGTAAAACGACAAAGAGCAATGTCCATTCCATCTTTGGATTCCACATCAGCACGTTCTTGTTTTAAGGATTTTCGAATGGCAAAATCCAGTTCACTTAGAATTTCAGCTGTGGACGAATTGTTTCTTTCAATAACAATTTGATTCAGAAAATTATTTCCTGTCATGCTCATTAGCGCACCTGGAACACCGTGACCTGTGCAGTCGGCAGCTGCTATGAAAAAAAGTTTTGAGTTCGGAGTGTTGGGTTCGGAGTTGGAGGTTTCTGCTATCCAATAGAAATCCCCGCTGACAATATCTTTTGGTTGGAAGAGAATGAAACTTTCCGGAAAGAGTTGTTTGGTGACATCAATTGCTGGCAACATCGCATCCTGGATTTTTTTCGCGTAATGAATGCTGTCGGTGATGTCCTTGTTTTTCTCTTCGATGATTTTTTTCTGTTCTGAAATTTCCGATGTTCGTTCGTTGACCTGAATTTCCAAACGGTCTTTTTCGGTTTCCAATAATTTTTGTTTTTCCTTTTCCTGTTCAATGGATTTTGCGGAAAGAATTTCAACTTCTTTTAATTGTTTGGAAAGCGATCGATTGGTTTGTGCAAATTCCCTTGCAAGGTGAATCGACATGCAAATGGGCAGGCAAGTGATGCAGAATAAAAGCAAAATCAAAAATAATTGTCCTTGGCCGCCTGATAATTGAAGCCCTCCATTTATGACTGTCAAAACGATCAGTGAAATCATAAAAGTGGCAAGGAAAATTCCACCCAATCCAATGATGCGAGCTCCATTTTTCTTTTTGCGAATGGCAATAAGAATAATGCGAATCGCCTCAACGGAGGTTCCCATGACTAGAAGAATTACGCAAATTACGGTAATGATAATACTGATGAAAAGTCCAGCAATGCAAATTGCCGCAACCCCCCAAAATATCCAGATTTGTTTTGGGATTTTTTCGTAAAAGATGGAATAGAGAAAAGTCAAGAAGGAGGTGAAGAAAAGCGGAATGTCTATAATGGAAAAAAGCTGTAAAGAAGTATTGATGTGGATGTCATCGACGTAACTTTCAAGTGAAATTGTCAATGGAAAGCAACTCATAAAAAAAATGAAAATGAAATAATAAAGGTTTGATTTGTAGGCGCGGTAAAAAAGATAGATCAGCAAATGAGAAATACCTAATGCGATAAAAAATCCAAACAATGTCAAAGTGATCAAATAAATGGAATCTCTGGTTTCAATAAATGAAAACAGGTAATTATTGCTGTCAACGAGTTTGGCAGAAAAGCCACCCTTTTTTAAATCATCATCGTTAAAGCCATAATCCATTTCATGATTGGAATAACGGATGGCAATAACATGTTCTTTTCCAGGAATTAAATTCACAGCAATTGGAATTCCACCTGGATCATAGCGAACTTCATTGTCGTGATTGTTGCCGATTTTTCCATAGGTGGCAATTTTATTTCCATCCAGAAAAATTTCAGAAGCCCCTTGTTGATCAATCAACAATGAAAATGCCTTTTTAGCAATGACTGAAGAATCTGGTTTAATCTGTAAACGGAACCAAGCGTTTCCTGAAAATTTTCCTTTAGGTAATTTTGTGATATACATTTCTGTATTCAGCGTATCCCATTTTGAATCATCAAAGGATGTTGACGCCCATTGCATACTATCCCCATTATGAAATTTCCATGAATGATTGAGGTTGATTTTTCCATTCGCGTCAAATTCGAAACTCACATCCTGCGACTTCAGTGCATGGAAAGGCAGAAGTAAAAGGAATAGAAAATAGAATGAGATGGAATTATTTTTCGTCATGGGTTAGCTATATCAAAGATATAATTACAAATGAAAGTTTTCTATTTCAATGGTGAATTATCGCTTCCATTGCGATATAAACCAAAGCGCCTGCAAAATATCCGAGTAATGCGGGGAACGAAATCTTTTTCAAATACCATCCAAATCGAATATGTTCCATTCCCATTACGGCAATTCCTGCAGCAGAACCAATAATGAGAATACTGCCACCCGTTCCCGCGCAGTACGCAAGAAATTCCCAGAAATAATGATTGCAGGGAAAAACACTCAAGGGATACATTCCTTGAGCAGCTGCAACTAACGGAACATTATCTATAACGGCGGAGGACAAACCAATGGATAAAGTAATTAAGTTGATGTTCCCAATTGCGGAATCCATTTTGTGTGCAAGAGCGATCAGCATTCCATTGCTTTCCAAAGCGGAAATCGCCAATAATATTCCCAAGAAAAAAAGTATGCTTTGGGTATCTATTCGTTGCAAGGCGCCTGCAACGGAAAAATCGGATCTGTCTTCATCGTTCTTTTTTTTGTGAATGAATTCTGTGACTGTCCACAAAATTCCAAGTCCCAATAAAATTCCCATGAAAGGAGGAAGGTTGGTTATGTTTTTGAAAACAGGAACGAAAAACAAAACGCCTGTTCCTGTGAAAAAAACAATTTTCCTTTCAAAATTCGTAGTCGGATTTTTTTTCACTTCAGCTACAATTTCGGGACGTGAAAAATTTCCTTTCATTTTGAAACTCATCCATATTAGTGGAACAAACAAACTCACAAGTGCCGGAATAAAAAGTGTTAAAATAATATTTCCGCTTGTAATTTGCCCATTCACCCACAACATCGTCGTCGTGACATCACCAATGGGTGACCAAGCACCACCTGCATTTGCCGCAATGATTATCATGCCACCATAATACATCCGATCTTCCGTTTCATCAACCAATTTCCGAATCACAGCCATCATCACGATTGCAGTGGTGAGATTATCCAAAACCGCAGAAAGGAAAAAGGAAATTATTCCGATGATGACCAATAATTTTTTTCTGCTCAATGTAGAAATGCGCGAAGTGATCATTTCAAATCCATCATGCGCATCAATCAACTCAACAATTGTCATTGCGCCTAAAAGGAAAAATAAAATTCCTGAGAGGTTTGCCAAATGGCCAAGCAACTCATTATTTACCTGAACCTCTTTGTTTGAAACAATATAAACCGTCCAACACAAAACACCTGTCAATAAAGCAGAAGCTGTTTTGTTCAGTTTTAACGCATGCTCAAAAATAATTGCGAGATAACCAATAATGAAAATGAAAACGATTAGCATATTTCCCTAAAAGTACGGTCTTCCTGCAATTTTAAACCTTATCATTGGTAATCTGAAATCAGGTAATCTGAAATCTATTTTCTTGTCTATATTTGGTAATTCGATTTCGCTCCAACTAAACAAAACAAATACATGAGTTTATTCAGAAAAAAATCACTGGAATCAATGCTGGCGCAGTCTGCCGAATCTGATACAGGTTTGAAACGGACCTTAGGTTCATGGCAATTGATTTTCTTGGGAATTGGTGCCATTATCGGTGCTGGACTTTTTGTGCGAACTGCTGCTGCTGCCGGTGAGGCTGCAGGATCTGCTGTAACACTTTCATTTGTTGTAGCTGCTGTTGGTTGTGCATTTGCAGGTTTGTGCTATGCCGAATTTGCCGCAATGATTCCGATTGCTGGTTCTGCTTATACTTACGCTTACACTACCATGGGTGAATTGATTGCATGGATCATCGGTTGGGCACTTATTCTTGAGTATGCGTTGGGTGCAGCAACTGTTTCCATTGCATGGAGTGAGTATTTAAATAAGTTGTTGGGAATGCGAATTCCATTTCAATGGTGTCACTCGCCTTTTGAAAGTGCAATGGTGGATGGAACAATGGTACATGGAATGGTAAATGCTCCTGCATTATTTATTCTTCTTTTGCTTTCACTTCTACTAATTCGCGGAACACAAGAGTCTGCTTTTGTGAATGCAATCATTGTGTTTTTGAAAGTTGCAATTGTTTTGGTTTTCATCGCCATCGGTTGGCAGTTCATCAAACCTGAAAATCACACACCATATATTATTCCTGCAAATTTCCCAGGTCATGAAGGATTCTTCCAACATGGTTGGGGTGGAATTCTAAAAGGTGCGGGAATTGTATTTTTTGCATTCATCGGATTTGATGCCGTTTCTACTGCAGCGCAAGAAGCAAAAAATCCAAAACGTGATATGCCAATTGGAATTTTAGGATCACTTGTGGTTTGCACGATTCTTTATATTCTTTTCTCGTATGTATTGACAGGAGTTGCTCCTTGGGCCGATTTCAATGATCCTGCAAAAGGAAAAGAAGCTTCTGTTGCTTATGCAATTTCCACTTACATGGCTGGTTATGGTTGGTTGGCGACTGCTGTTACTGTTGCTATTCTCGCAGGATTCTCTTCTGTAATTCTCGTGATGTTGATGGGACAAAGTCGTGTATTTTATTCCATGTCACACGATGGATTGCTTCCAAAAATATTCTCTCACTTACATCCGAAATTCCGCACACCGTACAAATCCAATTTGATATTGTTCTGCTTCGTTGGAATTTTTGGTGGATTTATTCCTGGAGCAATTGCAGGTGATTTGACAAGTATCGGAACATTATTGGCGTTCGTAATTGTGTGTGCAGGTATTCTTGTCATGCGCAAAAATGATCCTAATGCAGTTCGTCCATTTAGAACACCATTGGTGCCTTTTGTACCAATTGCAGGAATGTTGGTTTGTGGATTCATGATTATTTCTCTTGATCATCTTACACAACTCAGTGCGCTCGCATGGATGATCCTTGGTCTTATCATCTATTTTGTTTACAGCAGAAGCCGTAGCAGAATTGGTTTGATGAAATAATAATAAAGTGACGAGAGACGAGGGACTTGGGACGAGATTTTTCTTCCTTCGTTCCTCGTCGCTTTTCGCCGCATTTCCCTCGTCTCATGTCCCACACCTTAGTCTCATCTCCCTAGTCCCATTACCATGGAAGAACCACGCGAATTAAAAAGATCACTCGGATTATTGGATGCAACATCACTCGTTGCAGGTTCAATGATTGGCTCGGGAATTTTTCTTGTCAGCAGTGATATGGCGCGCGATCTTGGTTCTGCAGGATGGTTGATTTTCGCATGGTTGCTGACGGGTGCAATTACTCTTATTGCGGCGCTCAGTTACGGAGAACTCGCGGGAATGATGCCGCATGCGGGTGGACAATATGTTTACATACAACGCGCATTCGGAAAATTCACTTCCTTTCTTTACGGCTGGACAGTTTTTGCAGTGATTCAAACGGGAGTGATTGCCGCGGTTGCAATGGCATTTGCGAATTACACTTCTGAGTTGATGCCGATTTTTTCAGCAAAAAACATTTTGTTTTCCATTGGTGGCTTTTCAATAACGGCTCAACAACTATTAGCTGTTTCATTAATTGTTTTTCTCACCTTCATCAATACACTCGGAGTGAAAAGTGGGGCAGGAGTTCAGAAAGTTTTCACTTCCGCAAAATTGCTCGCACTTTTCGGATTGATTATTCTTGGATTGTTTGTCGGATTGAAAACACATGTCTTTGGAAATAATTTCATGGATTCTTTTTCTGCATCACAAACGTATCAGGCTGTAAAAGATGGTCCTTGGTTGAATCGTCCACTTGGAGGAATGTTGCTATTTGCAGTTTTTGGAATGACAATCATGAATTCGATTTTTTCGAGTGATGCTTGGAATAATGTCACGTTCATTGCAGGTGAAATCAAGGAACCACAAAAGAATATTCCAAAAAGTTTATTTCTCGGAACAACCATCGTTACTATTTTATACATCAGTGCAAATTTGGCTTATCTAGCGCTGCTTCCATTGAAAGGAAATCCAATTGTTCCAACAGCTGATGTAATTGGAAAGGGAATGCAATTTGCGGAAATGGGAAGAGTTGGAACTGCAGCGGCAACAATGATTTTCGGAAATGTGGCAACGGTCATGATGGCCTTGCTGATTATGGTTTCCACTTTCGGATGCAACAACGGAATTATTCTTTCTGGCGCACGATTGTATTATGCGATGGCGAAAGATGATTTGTTTTTCAAGCGCGCAGCCACACTCAATAAATTTTCCGTCCCAGCTTTTGCATTATGGATTCAATGTGCTTGGGCGAGTTTACTTTGTTTTTCAGGAACCTATCATGATCTGGTAATTTATTGCACGTATGCATCGATGCTGTTTTACATCGTCACCATCGCAGGACTTTTTGTTTTACGTGCACGAGAACCAGAAACGTTGCGTCCATACAAGGCTTTTGGTTATCCAATCTTGCCTGCGATTTATATTTTGATCGCAGCAGCAATTTGCATCGATCTTCTTTTCATGGACACAAGAAATTCCATTGGAGGAATCGCTATTGTTGCAGTTGGAATTCCAATTTATTTCATTCAGAAATCGCTTAAGAAATAGTTGAAAGCTTGGAAAGTTTTCCTGGGAAATGCATTTTCCAACTTTCCAAATCCCAAACTTAACCAACTTTCCAACCTTTCAACTTTCCAACTATTTATTCAATTACAAACGGATAGGTCGATATTCTTCGTGAATAAATTTCATCTTTGAATCATCGTTCAAAAATGAAAACACACGCTCAACAACTTTTCACTTTCACTGACAGCGAACGCAATGGAACAATTGTTTTGCTGATTTTGATTGCAATGGTTACCGTGATTATTTCACTCCAGGAAAAATTCACTTCTCTTCCCAAGGAAAACTTTTCAGATTTCGATAAATTTCTTGCAACGGTCCAATTAAAAAATAATTCGGATTCTCTTTTCGATGAAAAGAAAAATCATTGGAGTGAAAAGGAAAACGAAACTTCAAATGTGCCATCTGTTTCTGAAGAAGCAGGGCAACATTCTGTTTTCCACAGTAAGGAACTTTTTAATTTTAATCCAAATGGACTTTCCGCTGACGATTGGGTACGCTTGGGATTGAGTCCTGCGCAAGCGCGATCAATAAAAAATTACGAAACAAAAGGTGGAAAATTTTATTCGAAAGATGACGTGAGAAAAATGTTCGTGATTTCGGCTGAACGATACAATGAATTGGAACCATTTATTGTTTTACCAGAAAAGTCGGAGAGGAATGATTCTACAAAGGGATATGTTGATTACAAGAAGGAAAATGCAGCTGCAAAATTGGCCAAATCAAAATTCCCTTCTGTTATTGAATTGAATACAGCTGACACTTCCGATTTGATGTCTGTCAATGGAATCGGTCCAGCATTTGCGAAAAGAATCCTTGCTTACCGAGAGCGTTTGGGAGGTTATCATTCGATTAATCAATTGACAGAAGTTTTTGGAATTGATGCAGATAAATTTGCTGCAATAAAAAGTTTTGTGAAAGCAGATTCAACATACATCCGAAAAATAAATATCAATACGGCAGAAGTTTCTGATTTTAGAAAATTGCCCTACATCAGTCCGAATGTCGCCAACGCAATTGTGAGTTATCGGAAGGCACATGGTATTTTCAAAAGCATTCTTGAAATCAAGGGTTGTGTGTTGATCAATGTTGATTTATATCAGAGAATTGCACCTTATCTTTCCATCTGAATTATTTGTTTGAGAATTTGGCAATGATCGAAATTTGCCAATTCGATTTGTCTATCTTAGTGCGGAACCTTAACCCTCTAAAAACAAAAAATCAGAATGAAAAAAAACGCTACCCTCAAACGTATTTCATTGGTAATTGCCTGCTCTATGCTGGTTGTTATTTCCAATGCACAATTGCTTGTGAATGGACCAATTTTCAATAGTGTTGGAACAGGCCCTTCAGGAACAGATGAATCTTGGTGCTTTGATGTTTCCCTATTGATGGGCAACTTTGGTTACGGCGCTTCTTCAACTTCCTTTTATCGTGTTGCTGATGATTTTACTGTTCCAGTTGGTGTAACTTGGAATATTGATTCATTGTATTTTTATTGCTACCAGACAGGCGCTTCAACAGGAGTATCCTCCATTACAGCAGTGAATATTCGCGTGTTGAATGACAATGCGGGCGCACCGGGCTCAACAGTTGTTTGGGGAGATACAACAACTAATCGTCTAGGAAGATCTGTTTGGACAAATGGTTACCGTACACTTGAATCAACTACAGGTACTGCAACCACCCGACCAATTTTCAAAAATGTTTGTGGAACACCTAGTCTGTCTTTGCCAGCAGGAACCTATTGGCTCGATTGGCAATATACAGGCCAGTTGGCATCAGGTCCATGGGCAAATCCTATTACCATTACTGGAAATGCAACAACTGGAAACGGAATGCAAGTTTTGGGAGCACAGAACCCATATTTAGCTGTTATGGACGCAGGTTCTGCAACTCCACAAGGATTTCCATTTTCAATTTTCGGAACTGTAATTTCAGGAATTGAATCAGCTGAATTAATCAAGAATATTTCTGTTTATCCTAATCCAGCAAACAACTTTGTAAATGTTCAGCTCAATCTGGCTTCTGAAATGCCTGTTGGAATTGAAATTCTGAATGCATTAGGTGAAGTTGTTTATTCAGTAGACAATGGGAAACAAGTTCAAATCAGTCAACAAATTGATTGCAGTGGAATTGCTTCTGGATTTTATTTCATGAAAGTTAGAGTTGGAAATGAATTCGTAGTGAAGAAATTCACAAAGGAATAAAGTGCTGTTACAAAATATTATTACACCCCACGAGCATAAATCGTGGGGTGTTTTTTTGCCAATGAAAATATAGTCCGTAAAATTGCGCTCAATCTTCCTCATTCAAAAATTCCCAACTATGGATACCATTCGAGAAGCCATTCGCAACGTTCCTGATTTTCCTAAACCAGGCATTCTTTTCAAAGACATAACACCCTTATTGAAAGATCCTGTTTTGGGAAGAAAAATCATTGCGGAATTCATGGAAAGATTGAAATCAATTCCTGTCGATGCAATTATCGGAGTTGAAAGCCGAGGTTTTCTTTTTGGATATATGTTGGCAGTGGGAATGAATGTTCCATTCATTCCCATTCGCAAATCAGGAAAACTTCCTTGGAAAACTATCGGCACTGATTATGCGCTTGAATATGGCACTGCACGAATTGAAATGCATGAAGATGCTGTTGAAGCTGGAATGAACGTTGTGATTCATGATGATCTTCTTGCCACCGGAGGCACTGCCGCTGCCGCTGCGAAATTGGTGGAAATGAAAAATGCAAAAGTTTCAGCATTTGCATTTGTTGTGGAATTGGATTTTCTCCAAGGAAGAAAACCACTCAAACAGTATTCTGAAAATATTGTCAGTTTGGTGAATTATTAGCTTCCACTTTCAGGGATTGTCGCTGAACTAATTCTGTCAATCGTGACGAAAAACCTTAATTTTGTCCTCCTTAATAAATAAACATAATTACCATGCAATTTTCCCAGAACGAAAACCAACAAATGATCGCAGGAATGATCCGCAAGTTCGGTGAAGAAAACATTCGCCCGAAAATGATGGAATGGGATGAGTCGCAGGAATTTCCTATCGAATGCATGAAACAATTGGGTGAACTTGGTTTACTCGGTGTGCTTGTTCCACAGGAATATGGTGGATCAGGTTTTGGCTATTGCGAATATGTAACTGCAATTTCTGAACTCGCGAAAATTTGCGGGTCAATTGGTCTTTCAATGGCCGCACACAATTCACTTTGTACAGGTCATATTCTGCAATTCGGAAATGAAGAACAGAAGAAAAAATATTTACCACTCCTTGCAACAGGCGAATGGATTGGTGCTTGGGGATTGACAGAACAAAACACAGGTTCAGATTCTGGTGGAATGTTAACTACTGCAATTGCTGATGGTGATTATTTTGTGCTCAACGGTTCTAAAAATTTTATCACCCATGCAATTTCTGGAAATGTGGCTGTTGTCCTTGCGCGCACAGGAGAAAAAGGAGATTCCCATGGCATGACTTCTTTCATTATTGAAAAAGGAACCAAAGGATTTGCTTCAGGAAAAAAAGAAAATAAATTGGGAATGCGCGCATCTGAAACTGCTGAATTGATTTTCACAGATTGCCGAGTTCACAAGAGTCAGGTGATGGGAAAAGTTGGAGATGGATTTATTCAAGCAATGAAAGTGCTGGATGGCGGACGAATTTCCATTGCTGCATTATCTGTTGGAATTGCAAAAGGTGCTTATGAAGCAGCCTTGAAATATTCTCAAGAACGGGAGCAATTCGGAAAAACAATTTCTTCTTTCCAATCCATCGCATTTAAATTGGCGGATATGGCAACAGAAATAGAAGCAGCCGAATTGTTGACCATGCAAGCCGCTGATATGAAAAATCGCGGATTGAAAATGACCAAGGAATCTGCTTTCGCAAAATATTATGCATCAGAAGTTGCAGTGAGAGTTTCTACCGAAGGCGTTCAGATTTTTGGTGGTTATGGTTACACCAAAGATTTTCCTGCAGAAAAATTCTATCGTGATTCAAAATTGTGCACGATCGGCGAGGGAACTTCAGAAATTCAGAAAATTGTAATAGCAAGAGAAATATTAAAATAAACGCCGTCGATAGGAGGCGATGTAGGGTTTTAAAATCCGACATTTTTTAAACAAGAATATTTCCATGTAAACCGAAATTGCTCCGTTCATCTTTCCCGATTGATAACGGTGCAATTATGCCTTAATTTCGTATCTCAATAAAATCATCCAATGAAAAAAATATTTTTTGTATTCGCAGCAGTCCTAAGTATTTCACTTTCTGCACAGAAAAATTCAGCACCTGCAAAAGCACCTGAAAATTGGTTCAATCTATCTAATGCAAATGAGCACGTTCATGGCGTTGGAACGGAACGTACCTATTCCGAATTGACGAAAGGAATGAAAATGGATACGGTTATTGTTTGTGTTCTTGATGGAGGCGTTGATTATAACCATGAAGATTTAAAAGATGTGATGTGGCACAATCCACGTGAAATTCCAGGCAATGGAATTGACGATGATAAAAACGGATACGTGGATGATGTATATGGTTGGAATTTTATTGGCGGAAAAAATGGAGAAAACGTAGAATTTGACAATCTCGAATTAGTACGTTTACTTCGTCCACTCGACAAAAGATTCAAAGGCAAAGATGCAAATGCAATTACTCCCAGCGAAAAGGCAGATTTCGATCAGTATCTGAAATTGAAAGCAGCGTATGATGTGAAATATGGTGAAGCAAAGCAAGGGTTAGGTGGATTGATGGGATTCAAACAAGCTTTGGGAATGGTGAAAGATGCAATTAAAAAACAACGCAGTATTGATACTGTAATGTATGCTGATTTTGCAGCATATGTTGTTCCTGAAACAGCAACAAAACAATACAAACATTTGGTTTCCCAATTGAAAAAATTCATTGTTTCTGAGGAATCATGGAAAGATATTCATGCTGAAATTGCAGATGGATTAAAACAGCTTTCTGGAATGTTGGATTACAATCTGAATCTTGAATATGATTCCCGTTCAATTGTTGGTGATCATTATGAAGATGCAACAGAAAAGTATTATGGAAATAATGATGTGAAAGGTCCAGATGCTTCTCATGGTACACACGTTGCTGGAATTATTGCAGCAAACCGATTCAACAATATTGGAATTCTAGGTGTTGCCGCTCCTGTAAAAATCATGGCAGTGCGTGCTGTTCCAAATGGCGATGAACGTGACAAGGATATTGCAAATGGAATTCGCTACGCAGTTGACAATGGCGCGAAAATTATCAATATGAGTTTTGGAAAAAGTTATGCCTTTAATAAAGGAGCAGTTGATGAGGCTGTGAAATATGCAGAGAGCAAAGGTGTTCTTCTTGTTCACGCTGCAGGAAATGATAATGCGAATAATGATTTGATTACGGATTATCCGAACGATCATTATTTAAGTGGTGGCATTGCAACAAATTGGATTGAAGTGGGTGCACTTTCATGGCAGACGGGTGCAAAGATTGTAGCGCCATTCAGTAATTTCGGAAAAACTGAAGTTGATGTTTTTTCTCCTGGTGTGGATATTAATTCATGCAAGGTGGATGGTGGTTATATTGCTGAAAGTGGAACAAGTATGGCATCTCCTGTATGTGCAGGATGTTGTGCGTTGCTAAAAGTTTATTTTCCTGAATTGACCGCTGCGCAATTGAAATCCATCATTGAGCAATCATCCGATAAGTCAATGGCGAATACCAAAATAAATTGCCCAGGCGGAAAAAAGAAAATGATTGGAAAAGGAATGAAGGCGAACAAAGTGAAATTCGGAACGCTAAGTAAAACAGGAGGAATGGTTGACGTTTATGCAGCCTTCCAATTGGCGCAATCGATGCAGAAGAAATAATTACTGATTACGGAATTACCAATTACCAATGAAAAAGGTTCTCAGAAATGGGAACCTTTTTTTTTCTATCTGCGAAATCATTAGAATCTGCGAGCAAAATTTCAATAAGGAAATTTCTCAAACTCTTTTTGCGCCCGCGCATAATCTTCCGGAATGCCAATGTCAATAAAATAATTCTCGCAGGGAAACGATTGCAACCAGAGTTTATCCGCCAGTTTCGCAAAATAATCGTGCTCAATGGAAAATGCTTTTCCCGCTTCCGTATTTCCAAAAAAAGTTTTCTTGCGAAGCAAATAAACTCCGCCATTGATCAAAGCCTCGCCCGTTACCTCTGGATTTTTTTCCTTGAATGCAGAAATTCGCTGTCCATCC
Source organism: uncultured Flavobacteriales bacterium (assembly GCA_903873905.1). Classification (GTDB taxonomy): domain Bacteria; phylum Bacteroidota; class Bacteroidia; order Palsa-965; family Palsa-965. The sequence continues at coordinate 34,577 of CAIQQJ010000019.1, read as the reverse complement.
AATTGAATCGTTCCATAACGCGAAGCATCCATCACTTTTCGCAAAGCCAAGGTTGCATCGGCCGAACCACTCAAATGATTTTCAAAAAATTCAAAAAGAGGCACATCAAAAAAAGTGTCGCCGTTCATTGCAAGAATGTGTGCATCGGAACATTTTTCCATTGCCAAACGAATTCCCCCACCAGTTCCCAATGGTTCCTTCTCGTATGCGTACTCGATTTTTATTCCCAGGTAATTTTTCCCGAATTGCTCCTCAATTTTTTCCGACATATAACCCACCGACAAAACCACTTTTTCAATGCGGTAAGTCTTGAGGTAAAGAAAAATATAATGCAAAAAAGGTTTCCCATTAATCGGCGCCAATGATTTCGGCAATTCAGAAACCACCGAACGCAATCGTGTTCCAAATCCTCCTGCTAATATGACTGCTTCTCGTATCATAAAAAATTACCAATTACCAATTACCAAATTACCGATTACCCCCAATTGGTAATTGGTAATCCGGTAATCTGTAATCATTTCTTCGGAAACATTTGCAATTCCACCATTTCACACAAAGTATGTCCCAGCAACATGTGACACTCCTGAATGCGCGGTGTATCGGTTGAAGGAATATTTACAAGAAAATCACAATGCGGTTTCATTTTTCCACCACTTTCTCCAGTGAAACCTGCCGTGATCATTCCCATTTCTTTTGCTTTTACCAATGCGTTGATGACGTTTGGCGAATTTCCAGAGGTAGAAAGTCCAATGAGAATATCACCTTTCTTTCCCATGGCTTGTGTCAATCGGGAATAAACCAATTCGTATCCGTAATCATTTCCAACTGCCGTGAGATAAGAAGTGTTGACATGCAAGGCTTCCGAAAATAATGGCGCACGGTCATAATAAAATCTCCCTGACAATTCCGCTGCCAAATGTTGTGCGTCAGCGGCACTTCCTCCATTTCCAGCCCACAAAACCTTTCCTCCGTGGTTGTAACATATCACAACCTGCTCAACGAGTTGGTTAAGTGAATTTAAAATCGCATCATTCGTTAACAGTGAAGATTTCAATTTCACCGATGACTCAATGCGTTCGCGTATGAATTTTATATGGTCCATGTGGTTAATCCCTGATTGGTAAAAGTAAATGATTTTGAGTGGCCACCGAATTGCTCCAGTGCTTTCGAAACCTTCAAGCGTGTAGTTCCAGGACAATAGAAAAACATGAATCCACCGCCACCAGCTCCTGAAATTTTTCCACCACTCGCACCTGCAGCCAACGCGCCTTCGTAAATGCTGTCGAGCAAAGTATTTGAAATGGTCGCCGCCATTTTTTTCTTGTGTTCCCAACCCATATTCAGGATTTCCCCAAAGCGATTGGTTTCACCACGTAACAAACATTCCTTCATTAAGATTGCCTGTTGTTTCAATTGATGTGTTGCTTCTATTGCTGAAAGATCGTTCTTCTTCACGTTTTCCACTTGTGCAGAAATGATTTGGGCCGAATCGCGTTTTGTTTCTGTGAAATAGAGTAGGAGGTTCATCTCCAATTCATTCATCACATCGGGTTTAATCACCAATGGATTTACAATCACTTTATCATTCGCCAAAAACTCCAGAAAATTCACACCACCAAAAGTTGCAGCATATTGGTCCTGTTTTCCACCCGCCATTTTCATTTCGATACGCTCAATTTCAAAAGCCATGTGCGCAATGTCGTATTTCCCCAATGGCAATTTCAACCATTCCACAAACGCGCCGAGAATGGCCACCACCAAAGTGGAAGAAGTTCCCAAGCCCGATCCTTGCGGCGCATCAATCCAAGTGGTCATGCGAAATGAAAGTGGTTTTTTCGCAAACTGCCGAATGATTCGATTATAAACACCACACTGCAATTCAAACGCGCGATCATCAATCGGCAATTCATTCGTCGCATCATATACACGCACATTCTCCGCATGCCCCGAGACGAATTCAATTTTACCATTATCAGTCGGTTCAATCGTTGCATACGCATAACTGGAAATTGTTGCATTTAGAATTGCGCCACCGAATAAATCGGAATAAGGAGAAACATCGGTTCCGCCACCCGCAAGACCCAATCGTAAAGGAGCTTTACTTTTTATCATCATAACAATTCAAATCTGCGAAATCTTTTGAATCCGCGTGAAAATATTTTTTTGTAGCACAACATTTATTTTCCCCACTGGCTCTGTTCCCGCTTTCCGTTTCAAGTCTCCCAACAAAACAGTTGGGAGGCTTTCCACTACAATCGGGGCTATTTCAGATCATTTCAGTTTCATTTTTTTTTCATCAACACATTAGCACATCAGCACATCATTTTCCCAACTTTTCAACTTTTCAACCTTTCAACTTTTCAACCTTTCAACCTTTCAACAGTTCGTCTATACAAAGTTTCAATATTTTCCACCATCACATCCCAACCATATTTTTTCTTTTGCACAACGGTTTCTTGCACAAAATTTTCTTCTCGCTTGTTTTCATAAAAATCAACAATCGAATCCGCAATCACCTTCGCATTCGGCTCCACCACATACCCCGATTTATCATGGAGGATTATCTCACCAAGTCCTCCAACATTCGTAACAAGCGAAGGCTTGTCGAAATGCAAAGCAATTTTTGTTACGCCACTTTGTGTTGCTGTATGATAGGTTTGTGTCACCAAATCGCAAGCGGAAAAATACCATTTCACCTCATCATCAGAAATGAATTTGGTATGCAGTTCAATTCTATTTTTCAATCGCAAGCGTTCAATTATTTCATCGTAATACTTTGAGTCTTCATAATATTCTCCCGCCACAATCAATTTCACGCCAAGATTTTCCAAACGTTCATCGGCAAGTGCTTCTAATAAAAGATCAAGCCCTTTGTAACGACGAATGAATCCAAAAAACAAAATGTATTTTCCTTTCACATCAAGTTGAAGAAACTCACGCGCCTTTGTTTTATCCACCGCATCCCCGAATGAAGTATACAACGGATGTTCAGTAAAAAGTTTGATATCTGAATTGGTGAATTGTTCCAAATCACTCAGCACTTTTTGCGACATGGTCAAATAACCATCACAACTTTTCAGGAAATAGGAAGAGAACATTCTGTCACCAAAACGTTTTTCATGTGGAATGGCATTATCGACGATTGCAATGATTTTTGTTTTTCCGTTTTTCTTCGCGCGTCTTGCAATGGTTCCAAGCGATGGCCCCATGAAAGGCAACCAATATCGAATCAGAATAAAATCCGGTTTTTCTTTTTTGATGTAATTCCCAACTGAAAGCCAGTTGAAGGGATGCACAGAATTTATTTTTGTTTCAATCGTAATTCCTTCAGGAGATTTTCCGCTGGTATCAAATTGGGTTGTTCCAGGAAAAAGAAAATTCGGGTATTGCAGCGAAAAGGAAATTATTCTTGCATCATGTCCACTCGAATTCAAGGAACGACACAACAACTCGTCAAAAGTGGCAAGTCCTCCGCGAAGTGGAAAGGCTGGGCCAAGAATGAATATTTTTTTCTTTTCCAATTTCTTATTTTCAGATTTATCTGCGCTTGCAAAGGTAACCGTGTGGGCAAATTGCAGGAAAAAAAGACCTGAAATCATGTTATTTTACCTTTTCGGACAAGAATCTGTTGAAATCAGGTATTATTGTTTTGGAATTAATCCAAGGATGTCTACATTTGCACCCCAAATAAAATCAACCTACAAAACAATCAAATGATCGTAGTTGCTGTAAAAGAAGGAGAGTCAATCGAAAAAGCTCTCAAAAAATTCAAGAAGAAATTTGAAAAAACTGGCGTTGTCCGCGAATTGCGCGATCGTCAGAAATTCACGAAGCCTTCTATTCGTAAGCGCGAAACTAAATTGAAAGCCATCTACAAGCAGGCTCTTATACTTTCTGAAGAAGCATAGTTTTCTTTTTCAGTCTAGTTTTCAAGCTAATTCTCATACGTACACACATTTGTTCGAACTTCTGTTGAAGAAAGTCGTACAATTGTGTGTACTTTTTTTGTGGTGTTTATGAATGAACGTGCTGATTCATTAGATCCCTTTTTCGACTATCTCGCCTTTGAAAAGCGATATTCCCCCCACACGCTTGTTTCCTATAGAACCGATCTGATTCAATTTCGCGATTACCTCGCAATTTCCTATGAAAATTTGCCTGTGGAAGAAGCAAATTTTCAAATTGTCAGAAGTTGGATCGCCAACCTTATGGACAAGGGAGTTTCTCCACGTTCTACGAATAGAAAAATCACAACACTTCGAACTTATTATCGATTTCTTCTCAGGAATGAAAAAATCAACGTTAATCCAATGTTGAAAATTCAAGGCCCGAAGTCAGGAAAGCGTTTGCCTGTTTTTGTGGAGGAAAAACAAATGAATAATTTGTTGGATAAAAAGAGTTTCGAAGAAAGGGAAGCCGATCCTTATGATGCAATGATGGTTAGGCTCATCATTGAAATGTTGTATGAAACAGGAATGCGTCTTTCAGAATTAACTGGTCTTAAGCAGGTTGATTATGAAGTGAATAATGGAACTGTTAAAGTGTTGGGAAAAAGGAATAAAGAAAGGATCATTCCGCTTACAACTGAATTGAAAGAAATAATAGATCAATTCATTCAAGTAAAATCGGACGAAAAAGTTCCCACAGCTGCCGACGGAATAATTTATTTATTGCAAAAAAAAGAAGGAAATAAACTCGCCCAAAAATTTGTTTACGGACGTGTCAAATACTACCTTGGCCTTGTCACAACCATTGATAAAAAAAGCCCACATGTATTACGCCACACTTTTGCTACTCACATGCTTAATAATGGTGCTGATCTTAATGCCATTAAGGAAATACTTGGTCATGCCAATCTTTCAGCAACGCAAATCTATACACACAACACAGTTGAAAAACTAAAAGCAATTTATCATAAGGCGCACCCTCGCGCTTGAATCATTCTCTATCAATTATATTTTCTAAAAACAATTTTTATGAACATTCAGATTCAATCCATTCATTTTACCGCCGACAGCAAACTTCTCGGTTTTGCAAATGAAAAAGTGTCCAAACTTTCTCAATTCTATGACGGAATTATCAGTAGTGAGATTTTCCTTCGCCTTGATAATTCAGACAATTCAACAAATAAGGTGGCGGAAATAAAAATCAATGTCCCCGGCAATGATTTGTATGTAAAAAGACAATGCAAGACTTTTGAAGAGGCTATTGATACTGGGGTAATGGCACTTTCTAAACAAGTAAAACGGTATAAGGAAAAACAAAAGGGGATTTAATTTTTTTTCTATTCTCAGAAGGAGCGACCTGATTTTTGGTCGCTTTTTTTTGCAAAAAAAATTATTTTAAATGATAAACTGATATGAATTTGGACCAGGTATTGAAAATTATTCTCAAAAGCTCTTAAAAAAACTTGAAAAATAAGAGTCATAGTTTGTTGCGTGAGCAAAATTGTATACATTTGCAGTCCTTTTTGAGGGGCATACAATGAAAAGTGCCCGAAAGTTCTTTGAAATCAGGAGATGACGCGTGATGGTAGCTTCGGCAACCTCCCAACATTAACAATAATATTAGCCGGTGTAGCTCAGCTGGTAGAGCAGCTGATTTGTAATCAGCAGGTCGGAGGTTCGATTCCCTTCGCCGGCTCAACTTGTAGATAGATTATTGTTAGGAGATGGTTACGTAATCACCTCATCAGTGGCTTCGAGGGGAGATACTCAAGCGGCCAACGAGGACAGACTGTAAATCTGTTGACTTAGTCTTCATAGGTTCGAATCCTATTCTCCCCACTTTGAACGCTGAGTAAATATTTTAGCGGAAGTAGCTCATTTGGTAGAGCGATAGCCTTCCAAGCTATAGGTGGCCGGTTCGAGCCCGGTCTTCCGCTCATAAAAAAGCAAAAATATCCTGCGGGGTAAATGAAATATTGTGAAGCCTCTTCATCTCCTGATAATCGCCGCTGTAGCTCAGTGGTAGAGCACTTCCTTGGTAAGGAAGAGGTCGGGGGTTCGATTCCCCCCATCGGCTCACAGAAGCTGCATAGGAAAAAATAGATTGAAAATAATTATTTGCATAAAAAGTAAACGTTTCGAAACAACAATCAATAATCAACACAAAACAAAACCATAGCTATGGCAAAAGAGAAATTTGACCGATCCAAACCACACGTGAACGTGGGTACTATAGGTCACGTTGACCACGGCAAGACAACCCTTACTGCTGCGATCACAATGGTCCTTGCATCTAAAGGTCTTGCTGAAGTCCGTGACTTTTCGTCAATTGACAACGCTCCTGAAGAGAAAGCACGCGGTATCACAATTAATACTTCGCACGTTGAGTATTCAACAGCTGCTCGTCACTACGCGCACGTTGACTGTCCAGGTCACGCTGACTATGTAAAGAACATGGTTACTGGTGCTGCTCAAATGGACGGTGCTATTCTTGTTGTTGCTGCAACTGATGGTCCTATGCCACAAACACGTGAGCATATCCTTCTTGCTCGTCAAGTTGGTGTTCCTGAAATCGTTGTGTTCATGAATAAAGTGGACATGGTTGATGATCCAGAACTTCTTGACCTTGTTGAGATGGAAATTCGTGACCTTCTCGTATTCTACGGATTCCCTGGAGCAAAAACTCCAATTATCCGTGGTTCAGCTCTTGGCGGTCTCAATAACGAGCCGAAATGGGTTGAAAAAATCATGGAATTGATGGATGCTGTGGATACTTTTATCCCAACTCCAACTCGTGATAAAGACAAACCTTTCTTGATGTCAGTTGAGGACGTATTCACAATCACAGGTCGTGGTACAGTTGCAACAGGTCGTATCGAAACTGGCGTGATAAACGTTGGTGAAGATGTTGAAATCATCGGAATGCAAGAGGAAAAACTCAAATCTACCTGTACAGGTGTTGAGATGTTCCGTAAGCTTCTTGATAGAGGCGAAGCTGGAGACAACGTTGGTATTCTACTTCGTGGTATCGATAAAGATGCTATCCGTCGTGGAATGGTAATCGCGAAACCAGGATCTATTACACCTCACCATGATTTCAAAGCAGAAATCTACGTTCTTAAAAAAGAAGAAGGTGGTCGTCATACACCGTTCCACAATAAATATCGTCCACAGTTCTATTTCCGTACCACAGACGTTACTGGAGAAATTGAACTTCCTGAAGGACGCGAAATGGTAATGCCTGGTGATAACGTTACAATCACAGTAAAATTGATTGTTCCAATCGCGATGGATAAAGGTCTTCGTTTCGCTATTCGTGAAGGTGGCCGTACCGTTGGAGCTGGTCAGGTTATTGAAATTATTAAATAATCAGGTACCTGTTTCTCCTTAGCGTACGCTGAGGTAAGACAAGATCAAAGCAGATCGAAGGTGTTCCCCGCCTGTAAACGGGGGACACCTTTCGCTGCCAAAAGGAACTTCGATAACCGAAATAAAAACGGGAATAGTTCAATGGTAGAATAGCGGTCTCCAAAACCGTTGATCTTGGTTCGAGTCCAGGTTCCCGTGCAAAAAAAATATAGTGCAATGAATAAAGTCAAGATATATATTCAAGAAGTAGGCGAAGAGCTTTTTCGCAAAGTTACCTGGCCAACTTGGACAGAACTTCAGGAAAGTGCAATCATTGTGATGATAGCGACGTTGATTTTTGCTGTTGTCGTTTTTGCAATGGATTTTTCTTTCAATAAGGGAATGGAAAAAATTTATCAGCTTTTCCAATAATCTGTTTGTTTTCGAAACCAATTAGTTACAAAGGCAATGAGTGCAAAAGTCCAAACAAAACAAACGAAAGAGCAACAGGTAAAAAAGTGGTTTGTATTGCGTGTTGTAAATGGTAAGGAGAAGAAGATTAAGCAATACATCGATTCTGAGATTTCACGTCTTGGAATGCAAGACTTTGTTGCGCAGGTTTTGATCCCGATGGAGAAAGTGATTCAAATCCGCGGAGGAAAAAAAGTTAGTAAAGAGAGAAATATTTTCCCAGGCTATATCATGCTTGAAGGTATTTTGGTAGGGGAAATTCCCCATATGTTGAAAAATATTACCGGCGTAATTGGATTTCTAGGTTCAAAAACTGGCGATCCTGTTCCATTGCGTCAATCAGAAATTAATCGCATTCTCGGAAAAGTTGATGAAATGGCAGGAGCAGAGGAAACAATGCTCAACACATTTGTAGTAGGAGAAACAGTGAAAGTGATCGACGGACCGTTTAATACCTTCTCAGGCGTGATTGAAGAAATCAACGAAGAGAAGAAGAAGCTCAAAGTGATGGTCAAGATTTTTGGCCGCAAAACCCCACTTGAACTTAATTACATGCAGGTTGAAAAAGAATAACCTGTATCCAGACTCGCTGTTACGCGCTTCCACAAATAACAGAAACTAAGTAAAAAAATCACAATGGCGAAAGAAGTAAGTGCTCTAATTAAACTCCAGATCAAAGGTGGCGCAGCCAACCCGTCTCCTCCAATCGGACCTGCTTTAGGTGCGAAAGGTGTGAACATCATGGAGTTTTGTAAGCAGTTTAACGCCCGTACGCAAGCTCAAGCAGGAAAAGTTCTGCCGGTTATCATCACGGTTTATAATGATAAATCATTTGAATTTATCCTTAAACAGCCCCCTGTTGCTATCCAGTTGAAAGAAGCTGCTAAAGTTGAACTCGGTTCCGGTGAATCTAATCGTAAAAAAGTTGGATCAGTTACATGGGATCAGGTGCGCGCAATCGCGGAAAATAAAATGCCTGACTTGAATTGTTTCACCATTGAATCAGCAATGAGCATGGTGGCAGGTTCTGCTCGCAGTTTAGGTTTCACGGTTACGGGAACGAATCCGCTTACAAAGTAAATTTCAGAAGTTTAACCTGAGGGAGTTTCTGTAAAATCAGAAACGTTTGCACCTCATAAACCAATCAAATGGCTAAGCTCACAAAAAAAAGAAAGGCAATTATCGCGAAGTATGACGCAACAAAAGCGTACTCTCTCGTTGATGCTGCCAAGATCGTCAAGGAAATTACGACGACAAAATTCGATGCTTCGGTTGACCTCAGCGTACGTCTGGGTGTTGATCCTAAGAAAGCAAATCAGATGGTTCGCGGCACTGTAACACTTCCACACGGAACAGGTAAAACTCTTCGTGTATTGGTTATTTGTACGCCCGATAAAGAAGCCGAAGCGAAAGCTGCTGGTGCTGATTTCGTTGGAGGAGATGATTTTATCACTAAAATCAAAGAAGGTTGGACAGATGTTGACGTAATTATTACCACTCCATCTATGATGGGAAAAGTTGGTGCACTCGGAAAAATTCTCGGACCTCGCGGCCTTATGCCAAATCCTAAAACAGGAACGGTTACAATGGAAGTGGGAAAAGCTGTAAAAGATTCCAAAGGTGGAAAAATCGATTTCAAAGTTGACAAGGCAGGAATTATTCACTCTTCTGTTGGTAAAGCTTCTTTTGATGTTGAAAAACTCGCTGAGAATGCCAATGAAATCCTTCAGTCGATTCTTAAGATGAAACCGGCTTCGGCAAAAGGTGCTTACATGAGAAGTATTTATCTCTCCAGCACAATGAGTCCAAGCGTTCAGGTTGAAACAAAAACACTTGCCTAACGATCATCGAAATGAATAAAGAAAATAAAACACAAATCATCACCGACCTAGCTGAACGTCTTGCTACAAACAAGAATTTCTATCTGGCCGATACTTCTGAGTTGCCGTCTGATAAGACCAGCTCTTTGAGGAAAAAGTGTTTTGATCAAAAGATTAAACTGATTGTTGTAAAAAACTCTCTCTTGCAAAAAGCTATGGAGCGCACGAACGATGAAGAGTTCAAGCCGCTTTATACTGCATTGAAAGGTTCTACATCAATTATGTTTTGCGAATCAGCCGCAGCACCAGCGAAACTTATAAAAGAGTTCCGCATGACAAATAAAAAACCGGTGTTAAAAGGCGCATTCGTAGAGCAAAGTGTTTATATCGGCGACGATCAATTAGATGTTCTCGCAGCGATAAAATCGAAAAACGAGCTTATCGGCGATATCATCGGATTGTTGCAATCTCCAATACGAAATGTTATTTCTGGACTTACATCCAGCGAGCGCAAATTTGCAGGAGAAGACAATACACCATCCGAACTTCCAGAATAATTACTTCGGTTTTTATTCTAATGCTCAAAAGGAATACAAAAATAAAAAGGGAATCATTCACGCTAGTTAATTATCAAAAACCAAATAAATAAAATGGCAGACGTAAAAGCAATCGCAGAAACGTTAGTTAATCTTACTGTAAAAGAAGTAAGTGAACTCGCAAAAGTATTGAAAGATGAATATGGAATCGAACCTGCAGCAGCTGCTGTAGTAGTTGCTGCCGGTGGTGGTGCTGCTGCTGTTGCTGAGAAAACTTCGTTCGACGTTATTCTTAAAGCAGCTGGCGGACAAAAGCTTCAAGTTGTAAAAGCGGTTAAAGACGCAACAGGACTTGGACTTAAAGAAGCAAAAGATCTTGTTGATGGTGCTCCAAAGCCTATCAAAGAAGGTATCAGCAAAGAAGATGCAGAGTCTCTTAAAAAGATACTTGAAGACGCTGGAGCTGAAGTTGAGGTTAAGTAATTCTCATTCAGCCTGAATATTCGGTTTAGATTCCGTCTCGTAATAATCGAGACCGGAATCTAAACCCTTTGTTGCTTACTTGCTTTTAGTTCACGTATTAATTCCGACGCCTTGGAAACGACCAAAAAACAGCAACGTATCAGTTTTGCAAAAAGCAAAGCTCAAATTGACTATCCGGATTTTCTGGATATACAACTTAAATCTTTCAGGGATTTTTTCCAGTTGGAAACAACTAGTGAAAACCGTCAGGATGAAGGTTTGTTTAAAGTGTTCAGTGAAAATTTTCCTATCACGGATGCAAGAAACAATTTCGTCCTTGAATTCTTGGATTATTTTGTTGACCCACCACGTTACTCAATAGATGAGTGTATTGAACGTGGTTTAACTTATAGTGTTCCGCTTAAAGCGAAATTGCGTCTGTATTGTACAGACCCAGAACACGAAGATTTCGAAACCATTGTGCAGGATGTTTATTTGGGAACAATCCCTTACATGACTCCACGCGCAACTTTTGTTATCAATGGTGCTGAACGTGTTATTGTTTCCCAGCTTCACCGTTCACCAGGTGTATTCTTCGGACAATCACGTCATGCTAACGGAACAAAACTTTATTCTGCCCGAGTAATTCCTTTCAAAGGATCTTGGATTGAATTTGCAACTGACATTAATAATGTCATGTATGCTTACATCGATCGTAAGAAAAAATTACCGGTAACAACCCTTCTCCGCGCAATCGGTTGGGAAAGTGATAAGCAGATTCTTGAACTTTTCGGTCTTGCTGATGAAGTGAAGGTTTCTAAAGCTGCATTAAAAGCAGTTATCGGTCGCAAACTTGCTGCTCGTGTTTTGAAAACATGGGTGGAAGATTTTGTTGACGAGGATACCGGTGAAGTTGTTTCCATCGAACGTAACGAAGTTATTATCGATCGCGAAACAATTCTTGAAAATCAGCATGTCGATTTGATCGTTGATGCAAACGTGAAATCGGTTATTCTGCATAAAGAAGATGCCGTTAATCTTGATTATTCTATCATCTACAATACACTCCAAAAGGATACTTCGAATTCTGAGAAGGAAGCCGTGGAGCATATTTACCGTCAGCTTCGTAATGCTGAACCACCAGATGAAGAAACAGCTCGTGGAATTATTGACAAGTTGTTCTTCTCCGACAAACGTTATGATCTCGGTGAGGTTGGACGTTATCGTATTAACAAAAAATTAAAAGCGACAATATCTGAGGAAGTACGCGTACTTACGAAAGATGATATCATCGCAATCATTAAATATCTGATCGAGTTGATTAACTCAAAAGCAGATGTTGATGATATCGATCACTTGTCAAATCGTCGTGTTAGAACTGTTGGCGAACAACTTTATTCTCAATTTGGAGTTGGTCTTGCGCGTATGGCAAGAACAATTCGTGAACGTATGAACGTTCGTGATAATGAGGTTTTCACTCCAACAGATTTGATCAACGCGAAAACACTTTCTTCCGTTATCAATTCCTTCTTCGGAACGAATCAGCTTTCACAGTTTATGGACCAAACCAATCCGTTGGCAGAGATCACGCACAAGCGTCGTCTCTCCGCACTCGGGCCTGGTGGTCTTTCACGTGAGCGCGCTGGTTTCGAAGTCCGTGACGTTCACTATACTCACTACGGACGTCTTTGTACAATTGAAACTCCAGAGGGACCAAACATCGGTTTGATTTCTTCACTTTGCGTTTATGCAAAAATCAACAAACTTGGTTTTATCGAAACACCTTACCGTACAGTAACAAATGGTAAAATCGATATCAACAAGCCTGTTATTTATCTCACAGCGGAAGAAGAGGATATGCGTACCATCGCGCAAGCGAACGCAGAAACGGATGATAAAGGAAACTTCATCGAGAAACGAATTAAGGCTCGTTATGAATCTGATTATCCTGTTGTAGAACCGGAAGTAATTACGTTGATGGACGTTGCTCCAAATCAAATTGCTTCTATTGCTGCTTCACTTATTCCTTTCCTTGAACATGATGATGCTAACCGTGCGCTCATGGGCTCGAACATGCAACGTCAAGCAGTTCCACTTCTTCGTCCTGAAGCTCCGATTGTCGGAACAGGCCTTGAAGGATTGATTGCACGTGACTCACGTGTTCTTTGGCAAGCAGAAGGTGAAGGATTTGTTGAATATGCTGATGCAACAGAAATCACCATTCGTTACAATCGCACAGATAAAGATCGTCTCGTTAGTTTCGATGACGATTTGAAAACATACAAACTCACAAAATTCCGTAAGACTAACCAAAGTACTTGTGTCAATCTTCGCCCAATCGTGAAGAAAGGCGACAAAGTAAAACGCGGACAAATTCTCTGCGAAGGTTATGCAACTAAGGATGCTGAAGTGGCATTGGGAAGAAATCTGAAAGTGGCATTCATGCCATGGAAAGGTTACAACTTCGAGGATGCTATCGTAATCAGCGAACGTGTTGTGCGTGATGATATTTTCACTTCCCTTCACATTGATGAATATGTGATGGAAGTGCGAGATACAAAACGTGGTCTTGAAGAATTGACTGCAGATATTCCAAACGTTTCTGAAGAGGCTACAAAAGACCTTGATGAAAACGGATTGATCCGTGTGGGTGCTGAAGTGAAAGAAGGAGATATTCTTATTGGAAAAATTACTCCGAAAGGAGAAACAGATCCTTCTCCAGAAGAAAAATTACTTCGTGCAATCTTCGGTGATAAAGCTGGTGATGTAAAAGATGCTTCGTTGAAAGTTCCACCTTCTATTCGTGGAGTGATCATCGATAAAAAACTTTTCTCTCGTGCTATCAAAGACAAAAAAGCGAAAGCAGATGAGAAAACTCTTGTTGAGAAAATTGACAAAGAGGAAGCAGTTGAAGCAGCAGCTTTGAAATCAGTTCTTGTAGAAAAATTGTCTACCATACTTAGCGGTAAAGCAACTGCTGGTGTATTCAGCAATCTCAAAGAAGAGGTTGTGGAAAAAGGAACAAAATTCTCAGGAAAAGTTCTAGAGAAAATTGATTATGCAAACGTGAATCCATCTAAGTGGACAAACGATGCGGAGACAAATGATCTTGTAAAAGCAGTTCTTCACAACTTCAACATCAAGAACAATGATCTTGGTGGAGTTTATAAGCGTAAGAAATTCGCGCTTCAAGTTGGAGACGAATTGCCAGCAGGAATTGTTCAGCTTGCAAAAGTTTACATCGCGAAAAAACGTAAACTGAAAGTTGGAGATAAAATGGCCGGACGTCATGGTAACAAAGGTATCGTTGCACGTATTGTTCGTGATGAAGATATGCCGTTCCTTGATGATGGATCAACCGTTGACATTGTACTCAATCCACTTGGTGTACCATCGCGTATGAACCTTGGACAGATTTATGAAACTGTATTGGGTTGGGCTGGAATGAAACTCGGATTGAAATTCGGTACGCCGATTTTTGACGGAGCTTCCATTGAAGAAATCAACGCTTATACAGATCAAGCAGGTCTTCCACGTTACGGACGTACATTCTTGACTGATGGTGGATCAGGTGAACCATTCGATCAACCAGCTACAGTTGGTGTGATCTATATGTTGAAACTTGGTCACATGGTTGATGACAAAATGCACGCACGTTCAATCGGACCATACTCGCTCATCACACAGCAACCGCTTGGTGGTAAAGCACAGTTCGGTGGTCAGCGTTTTGGTGAGATGGAAGTTTGGGCACTTGAAGCATTCGGTGCAGCGAACATCTTGCAGGAAATCCTGACAATCAAGTCTGACGATGTTGTAGGCCGTGCAAAAGCTTACGAAGCAATTGTTAAAGGTGAGAATATGCCAACACCTGGTATTCCGGAATCATTCAATGTATTGTTGCATGAACTCCGCGGTCTCGCACTTAACGTCAGCCTCGATTAATTAACCGATTCAGTTTTTATTTTCACGAACGAAAACAAAACACAATATGTCTTTCCGAAAAGATGTCAAAATAAAAAGTAACTTTTCTACCATCACGATCAGCTTGGCTTCTCCAGAATCCATTCTTGAACGTTCGAGCGGTGAAGTTCTTAAACCGGAGACCATCAACTACCGTACTTACAAACCTGAACGTGATGGTTTGTTCTGCGAGAGAATCTTCGGACCAGTGAAAGACTGGGAATGTCATTGCGGCAAATACAAACGTATTCGTTACAAAGGAATCGTTTGCGATCGTTGCGGTGTTGAAGTAACAGAGAAAAAAGTACGTCGTGAGCGTATGGGACACATCAATTTGACTGTGCCTGTTGCCCACATTTGGTACTTCCGTTCATTGCCAAATAAAATCGGATATCTTCTTGGACTTCCAACGAAGAAACTCGATATGATTATTTATTACGAGCGTTATGTTGTAATCAACGCCGGAATAAAAGGTGATGATGGAATTCAATACATGGACTTCTTGACAGAAGAACAGTACCTTGAAATTCTAGATACACTTCCAAAAGAAAATCTTCACCTCGATGACATGGACCCTAATAAGTTCGTTGCTCGTATGGGTGCAGAAGCGTTGTATGATTTATTGCAGCGTACAAAATTGGATGAGCTTTCTTACGATCTCCGTCACAAAGCAAATACAGAAACTTCACAGCAAAGAAAAAATGAGGCACTTAAACGTCTTCAGGTTGTTGAAGCTTTCCGTCAGGCAAACAAGAATGTTGAGAATCGTCCGGAATGGATGATCATCAAAGTTGTTCCTGTTATTCCACCAGAACTTCGTCCACTCGTTCCATTGGATGGCGGACGTTTTGCAACTTCAGATTTGAACGATTTGTATCGTCGTGTTATCATTCGTAACAATCGTCTCAAGCGTCTTATTGAAATCAAAGCTCCAGACGTAATTCTCCGTAACGAGAAACGTATGTTGCAGGAAGCTGTCGATTCTTTGTTCGACAACTCACGTAAATCAAACGCAGTAAAAACAGAATCAAATCGCGCACTCAAATCGCTTTCTGATTCCTTGAAAGGTAAACAAGGCCGTTTCCGTCAGAATTTGCTCGGAAAACGTGTTGACTATTCTGCTCGTTCGGTAATCGTCGTTGGACCAGAATTGAAATTGCATGAGTGTGGTTTGCCAAAAGATATGGCAGCCGAACTTTTCAAACCGTTTATCATTCGCAAACTCATCGAGCGCGGAATTGTGAAAACAGTTAAGTCAGCGAAAAAAATCGTTGACAGAAAAGATGCGGTAGTTTGGGATATCCTCGAGAATGTACTTCGTGGACATCCAGTTCTGCTCAATCGTGCTCCTACACTTCACAGATTAGGTATTCAGGCTTTCCAACCAAAATTGATTGAAGGAAAAGCGATCCAATTGCATCCACTCGTTTGTACAGCGTTCAACGCCGATTTCGATGGTGACCAAATGGCGGTGCACGTTCCACTTGGAAATGCTGCGATTCTTGAAGCACAAATTTTGATGCTTGCATCACACAATATCTTGAACCCTGCAAATGGTGCACCGATTGCCGTTCCTTCTCAGGATATGGTACTCGGGTTGTATTATATGACAAAGGGCATGCGCACAGATGCAACAGTTACTGTAAAAGGTGAAGGTTTGAAATTCTACAGCGCAGAAGAAGCGATCATTGCTTACAATGAAGGTCGCGTTCAACTTCATGCTTGGGTTCATGTAAAAATTCAAAATCATAAAGAAGGAGATCAACTTTTACCAAAAGTTATTGAAACAACTCTTGGTCGAATTCTTTTCAATAAAGTTGTTCCTACTGAAGCAGGTTACATCAATGAATTGCTCACCAAAAAATCTTTGCGTGACATCATCGGTGCAATCGTGAAAGAAACAGGTATGGCGAAAACAGCGAAGTTCCTTGATGATATCAAAGAACTTGGTTTCCGGATGGCGTTTAAAGGAGGATTATCATTCAACCTTGGCGACATCATTGTTCCTGAAGAGAAGCCAAAAATGATCAAGGAAGCAAATGATCAGGTGGAGGAAGTGAGATCCAATTACAATCTTGGATTCATTACCAACAATGAGCGTTACAATCAGATCATTGATATTTGGACACACACCAACAATCGTATTACCAAACGTGTACTTGATCAACTTTCATCAGATCGTCAGGGGTTCAATCCTGTATATATGATGTTGGATTCTGGAGCACGTGGATCCAAAGAGCAAATCAAACAGCTCGGAGGAATGCGTGGATTGATGGCGAAACCTTCGAAAGCAGGTTCATCGGGTGGAGAGATTATCGAGAATCCGGTTATCTCGAATTTCAAAGAAGGTCTTTCAATTCTTGAGTATTTTATTTCAACTCACGGTGCGCGTAAAGGACTTGCCGATACAGCTTTGAAAACAGCTGATGCTGGTTATCTCACACGTCGTCTTGTTGACGTTGCACAGGATGTTGTAATTAAAGAAGAAGATTGCGGAACACTTCGTGGTCTTATCGCAACTCCGCTTAAGAAAAATGAAGAGATTGTTGAATCATTGTACGATCGTATTCTTGGACGTACAACAGTTCATGATGTGTATGATCCACAAAGTGGCGATTTGATTATTGAATCAGGTTCTGAAATCACAGAAGATTTTGCAATGCGAATTGATGGCTCAGCAATTGAGTCGGTTGAAATTCGTTCTGTATTGACTTGTGAATCCAAACAAGGTGTTTGCGCTAAATGTTACGGACGTAATCTTGCATCTGGCCGAATGGTTCAGCAAGGTGAAGCTGTTGGTGTTATCGCTGCTCAATCAATTGGAGAGCCTGGTACACAGCTTACACTTCGTACATTCCACGTAGGTGGAACGGCGTCTAGTGTTGCTGCTGCTTCTAAATTGGAAGCGAAGTATGATGGTATTATCGAAATTGAAGAGTTACGTACAGTGAAGCGTAAAAATGCAGATGGAAATATTGTTGACGTTGTCATCGGTCGTTCTGCTGAGATGCGCATCATTGATGTAAATACGAAAATCGTTTTGACAACAGGTAACGTTCCTTATGGATCACAACTTTTTGTGAAAAACGGAGCTTCCGTTAAGAAAGGCGAAACCATTTGCGATTGGGATCCTTACAATGCGGTTATCGTTTCTGAGTTCGGTGGTAAACTTGAATTCGAACATATCGAAGAGGGTGTTACTTTCCGTGAAGAGGCCGATGAGCAAACCGGTTTCCACGAAAAAGTTATCATTGAAACAAAAGACAAAACAAAAAATCCTTCTATCCGCATCATGAGTGGATCGGATATTTTGAAAAACTACAATATTCCTGTTGCTGCGCACATCGTTGTTGATGACCACATCAAGATTGAACCAG
The DNA here is from genome assembly GCA_903873905.1 of uncultured Flavobacteriales bacterium. Taxonomy (GTDB): domain Bacteria; phylum Bacteroidota; class Bacteroidia; order Palsa-965; family Palsa-965. The sequence goes on along the minus strand of CAIQQJ010000019.1, from coordinate 16,656 downwards.
GACAAATTCTCGTTAAGATTCCTCGCGCTCTTGGAAAACAAGGTGATATCACTGGAGGTCTTCCACGTGTAACCGAACTTTTCGAAGCACGTAATCCTTCGAATCCTGCTGTTGTTTCTGAAATTGATGGTGTCGTAACCTTCGGAAAAATCAAACGTGGTAATCGTGAAGTGATGGTTGAGTCACGCACAGGTGAACGCAAAACATATCTTGTTCCATTATCCAAACATATTCTTGTTCAGGAAAATGACTTTGTCCGCGCGGGTGAAGCTCTTTCCGATGGTTCAATCAGCCCTGGCGATATTCTCGCTATTAAAGGACCGACAGCTGTTCAGGAATATCTTGTAAATGAGGTTCAAGAAGTTTATCGTTTGCAAGGTGTGAAAATCAATGACAAACATTTTGAAGTTATCGTTCGTCAAATGATGCGCAAAGTGGATATCGTTGATCCAGGTGATACAATTTTCCTCGAAACACAATTAGCAAACAAAGCGGATTTCATGGAAGAAAACGATCGTCTCTTCGGCAAAAAAGTTGTCGTTGAACCGGGAGATTCTCAGACTATGAAAGCAGGACAAATTATTTCTGCACGCAAACTCCGCGATGAAAATTCGATGTTGAAACGTAAGGATCAGAAACAAGTAGAAGCTCGCGATGCGGTTCCTGCTACTTCATCTCAAATCCTTCAAGGTATTACACGTGCTTCCTTGCAAACAAATAGTTGGGTTTCTGCCGCTTCCTTCCAGGAAACGACAAAAGTGCTCAACGAAGCTGCTGTCAATGGAAAAGTGGATATCCTCAACGGACTCAAGGAAAACGTTATTGTTGGTCACCTTATTCCAGCAGGAACAGGTCACCGTTCATACGAGAAACTTGTTGTCGGATCGAAAGAAGAATACGAAAAACTCCTCGCTGCTAAAAGAGAAGCGATGGAAGAAGAGGTTTGATAATTCTTTGTTAAACTTTAAGAGTCTCGTCTTTGGCGAGACTCTTTTTTTTGCTTCCATAACCAAGAAGAAAAAAAATCTTTTGTTACCTTGGTAGAAGTGAGCAGAAAATATTCAGGTTTTTGTGAATGTCAAGAAGCAAAAATGTAATCGATAATCTATTTAAAATAATCATTTCAGAAAAATTAATAACATTTAATAATTTTCAATCATGCAAGACGAAAATGCAAATCAGCAACAATTGAATATTGAACTGAATGAAGATGTTGCTTCAGGAATTTACTCCAACTTCGCTGTCATCACACATTCTGTTTCGGAATTTGTAGTTGATTTTATTCAGGTAATGCCAGGTGTTCCAAAAGCCAGAGTAAAATCGCGCATTATCATGACTCCACAACATGCAAAACGTTTGATGAAGGCATTGAAAGAAAACGTTGCGCGTTTTGAAAGTTCCAATGGTGCAATCAATGATGCAGAATTTGCTCAGGCCTACCCATTGAATTTTGGTGGACCCAAAGGACAAGCATAATAATTTTGCGAGAGCAATCAATTACATTTTGATTTCTAGAAATGGAAATCAAAATAAAGGAAACGGCGATTGGGTTCTGTGTGAAATGTTTTCTCAGTGAGGTTCATGAATAAATTACTCGAACTAATTTGTCATTATTCAATTTCTTGAAAATAAAAAAAGGGAAACATTTCGTTTCCCTTTTTTTATTTATTACAATTTCAATTTATTTTCCTCGAATCAATTGTACAAATCCAGTCATTGATTCTTTTAGAAGCGATCCACTAAGAATGTAGTAATAGGTTCCATCAACACAGTCAGCACCGGAACCATTTTTCTTTCCATTCCAATCGTTGAGATAATTTCCGTTTTCATAAACCAAGATTCCCCAACGATCAAATACTTGTAAGAGGGTATTCGGATAATAGTTAAGGTTTTTGAATTCAAGTAAATCATTTGTTCCATCACCATTTGGTGTGAATACGTTTGGAGCCTCAATATCACGTGGCAATACTGTTACATCCCAACATGTTGTGTCAAGACATCCGCCATTGCTAGTGGTTACAAGACATACATGATATGTTCCTGCAAAAGAGTAATAATGTGAAGGGTTTTGCAATGTTGAATTATTTCCGTCACCGAATAACCAATACCAAGATGAAACACTTCCTGTTGAAAGATCAGTAAAGAAATAAGTGCTGTCAGCTAAAATTATTGCGGGGAGATAAGTAAACGCTGCAATAGGTGTTGGGGAAACTGTTACCGTTGCAATGTCCGTGTCCGTGCATCCCAATGCATTTGTTACTGTGCAAGTATAAGTGGTCGTAACAGTTGGCGTTGCAATTGGATTGGCAATGTTCGGATTATTTAATCCAGTAGTTGGCAACCAAGAATAAGTAGCTCCTCCTGTAGCCAATAAATGTGCTGGATTTCCAGCGCAAATTGTTGTGTCAGGACCAGCTATTGCAGTAGCAGTTTGAACATGAACGATTATTGTATCCTTATCGGAACAAGTACCATTTGAAACGGTAACAACATACGTTGCGGTTGCAGGTGGTGTTGCTATAGGATTTGCAATGGTTGCATTACTCAAATTAGTTGTTGGCGACCAGCTGTAATTTGTTCCACCCGATGCAACAAGATTTGCAGGTGTTCCCAAACAAATAGTGGTATCACTTCCCGCAACTGCTGTTGGTGCAGGGATAACCGTTATTGTTACTGTAGCTGTTCGTGTGCAGGAAGCGAAACTTCCATTTATCACAGTTACAGTGTAGGAGGTCGTTACTGTTGGTGTAGCAATTGGGTTTGCGATATTTGGATTATTCAAACCTGTAGCTGGTAACCAAGTGTATGCAGTTCCTCCAGAAACATTTAGCTGCTTGGAAATTCCGGAACAAATTGTTGTGTCTGGAGTAAGTGTGATTACTGGAGGAGCGTAAACGGTTACAGTATCATTTACTGAACAACCGAGTGTAATTGTAACAATGTAGGTCGTAGTTATAGTTGGTGTTGCAATTGGATTTGCACAAGTATTACAACTCAATCCAGTTGTTGGGGACCAATCATAAGTTCCTCCTCCAGTTGCAACCAATTGTACTGGTCCACTGCAGACAGTTGTGTCTGGTGTAACTGTTGTCACAGGTGGCAATCCAACTTCAATAACAATTGGAATATTTGTAATGCCAATAGGAGAACCATTATCAGTTGCAATAATTGTAATGGTATTATAACCTGAATTGCTTGGTGATCCAACAAAATACGAGTTGAGCGTTGCGGTGTTTCCAGGTGTGTTAGATGCAACAACAAAGCCAGTTACACCAGTGGTATCAAATGTGATAACCGTTGTTTGAGCGACTTCAGGAGAAAAGAAAGTTACGTTTAAAGGCAAAGAGTCGCCTTGACAAAGATGAAGTGTGTCGCAAATAATAATTCCAGATGGTGTTGGAGGAACGTTGTTACCATTTGCACAAGCATCAAAAGTGAACGACTGATTATCGAGCCAATCAATTCCACTGTGAAGTCCGGCAGGACCATTGTAAATTGGTCCGGCAGCATTGAATTCCCCAAATTGAATATAATTTATGCCATCACCTGAATTCGCCCCAACAACTGCATCAGATCCACCGAATCCACCAACACCACTAGATGCGTCACCCGTAGTCCACTGCATGTCTTTGTAGCAAAATGAAACGTTTCCAGCTGGAACAATTGGATCAGATCCATTGGTAATAATTACTTGAAAAGTGTTAAGCTTATCAATGTGACTTCCATAATAACCAACACTGTCCCATTGCACAATCATGTACGTTGGTGTGATTTTATACCAAGGAAGTCCTGCTCCGCCACGTGTATCAACGTCTGACCAAAATGGAGCAACCATGGTGAATGAATTATTTGGAAAACCTGTTGCCGTAAACGTTCCATAGGGAGCTCCGAAAGAAATATTTCCATTGTTATTGATGTAACATTGGGTCCAAGTTGTTCCATACAAACAAAAGTTGAAAGGAATAGTTATGATTGCTGTTGAACCATCATCATTTCTATAATCGGGAGGCAAATAACCGCTGATTGGCACAACACTCCATGTCGCATCACGCTGTTGCCAGCATTGACAGGAGCTTGTTGCAGGATGAACGGGGGTGTTCGGAGCCAATCGGTAATCTACATACGGTTGATTGCCTATTGATTGCGCCGCTTTTTCATTTCCATTTAATGTTCCGCTTTGTTTTGCATTATCCCATTGTGCGGGAGTCAGTTGAGTTTGTGCTGATGCAAAAGAAAAAAACAGAAGGCTGAATGATGCTGCCAATAGTAATTTTGTTTTCATGAATTTTCAAGCGTTAATTGGGTTACAATTGAAATTGCCGATTTAAAGATAGGGAATCTTATATTCTTATAACACCTAGAGGGCAATTAGATACACAATTGACGTATTGCATTTTCCGCTTTTTCGAAATTGAATTGATTGATTTTGTTTCGAAATCGATCAAGAATTAATGAATTTCCCGAATTTCCAAGGCTTCCTGTGTGATTATGGGTTAATTCTATTGGTTTTTGGAAAGTGTTATTTTCGACCGCCTGACCCACATTACGGTAAGCATCACGAAAAGGAATTCCTTTTTTCACTTCATTATTGACCGAATCAACAGTAAAAAGAAAATCGTATTTTTTGTTGTCAAGAATTTTTTCAGATACAATAATATGCTTCAACATAAATTCTGCCATCTCCAAACAAGAGTTCAGTTCACTAAAAGCTGGAAATAAAATTTCTTTGGTCAATTGCAAGTCACGGTGATAACCAGAGGGTAGGTTTGCGAGCAATAAAGAAAATTCATTGGGCAAGGATTGGATGCGATTACATTTTCCACGAATAATTTCCCAAACGTCCGGATTTTTTTTGTGCGGCATGATGCTGCTTCCTGTTGTGAGATTGTCTGGGAAAGAAATGAATCCAAAATTCTGATTCATGAATAAGGTGCAATCCATGGACAGTTTTGAAAGAGTTGAGGCAATACTCGCCAAAGCAACTGAAACTATTTTTTCTGTTTTTCCTCGAGTCATTTGCGCGTAAACGGAATTGACATTCATTCCACTGAATCCTAAAAGTTCAGTTGTCAATTCACGATTGATCGGGAAAGAGGATCCGTAACCTGCAGCCGATCCTAAGGGGTTTTTATCTGCAACAGAATAGGCTGCCTGTACTAATTCCAGATCATCACACAAACTTTCTGCATATGCACCAAACCATAATCCAAATGAAGAAGGCATCGCAAGTTGTAAATGAGTATAACCTGGCAATAAATCGCTTTTGTATTTATCGGAAAGTTCAATGAGCGAATTAAAAAGTTTTTCAGTTGAGGAAACTGTTTTTTTTATTTCGTTACGGCAAAATAATTTTATGTCCAGCAAGGATTGATCATTGCGAGAACGCGCGGTGTGAATTTTCTTTCCCGCTTCCCCAATCATTTTTGTCAATAGGAATTCTATTTGTGAATGAACATCTTCACAATTTTCCTCAATGGTAAAGTCGCCATTATGGATTTCAGCCAGTATGTTTTTTAAACCGGCGTGAATTTCATTTTTTTCGTTCAATGAAATAAGTTCACATTGACACAACATTTCAGTATGTGCGATCGAACCAACTACATCGAATTCCGCAAGGAGAATATCAAATTCACGATCTTTTCCCACAGTAAACGATTCAACTTTTTTATCCGTGCTTGTTTCTTTTTGCCAGAGTTTCATTTGTATTTTCAATTTAGTGATTTCCAATTTCCAATTTTTGGGTTGAGGTCAAAATTTCTTTTTGATAGTTTTCAAGGAGTTCGATGTAAAGTTTTATTCCTTCTTCGATTTCTTCTATGAAAATGAATTCATCAGCGGTGTGTGAACGTGCAGAATTGCCCGGCCCGATTTTGATTGATGGAAATGGAATCAAAGCCTGATCTGAAAGCGTTGGTGAACCATATAAATTTCTTCCAATGTTTTTTCCTGAAATTACAAGCGGGTGGTTTTCTGAAATGAAAGATGATTTCAAACGAACACTTCTAGGAGTGACTTCACAGTCAACATTTTGTTTTACAATTTCAAGGATTTCTTCCAAAGCATATTCATCTGTCACACGAATGTCAACGGTGAAAGAACATTTTTCCGGAATAACATTGTGCTGTTTTCCCCCTTCAATTACTGTTACCGACATTTTTATTTCACCCAACCATTTTGAAATTTTAGAAAATTTGAAAGTCTGAAACCAAACAATATCCTTCATCGCTTTATAAATGGCGTTTTCTCCTTCTTCCCGAGCAGCGTGACCAGTTTTGCCAATGGAAATGCAATCCAAAACAAGTAATCCCTTTTCTGCGATTGCCAAATTCATTTGTGTTGGTTCACCAATTATTGCAGCGTCTATTTTTCCGAGTTCCGAAAGAATAGATTCAATTCCAGCTTTTCCTGAAATTTCCTCTTCTGCACTTGCGGCGAAAATAAGATTGAAAGGAATTTCTTTTTCATTGAAATGTAAAAATGTTGCAAGCAAAGAAACCAATGCTCCGCCTGCATCATTACTACCAAGTCCAAATAATTTTTCTTCAGAAATGATTGGGTCAAATGGTTTTTTTGTCCAATCGTTACCTGGCTTTACAGTGTCATGATGTGAATTGAGTAATAAAGTTGGCAAGGAGGAATTGAAAGTTTTGTTGAAAGCCCAAATGTTATTTTTCTTGCGATGCGTTTTTATTTTTTCATTTTCAAGAAAAGCGGCAATTATATCAGCTGTAGCAAACTCTTCCTTGCTGAAAGATGGCGTAGCGATGAGGCTTTGCAAAAGGACAATTGCTTTATGACTGAGTTGTTTCATTTATAATTCGAGGTTGGTGCAAAATGAATTTTCTTTTGATAAGTTTTCCAAGTGTGAAGCATTTCCAATTACAACTCGGGAGACACCGTTTTTCTTTGCCTGAAATCCAGCTTTTAATTTTGGCAACATTCCCGAATGAATTTTCCCTGAAGAAGTCAATTCATCGAACAAATCAGCCTTCAGATTTTTTAAAACACTTTTTTCGTCGGCCACATTTTCCAAAACGCCATTTTTTTCAAAACAATAAAGCAATTGAACTTTTTCAGTTTTTCCCAATGCAGAAGCAATGACAGCAGCAATGGTATCTGCATTTGTATTAAGTAATTGCCCTTTCCCATCATGCGTTACAGGTGCGATTACTGGGAGCATTCCGCTTTTCAAAAGTGTCAATAGAAAATCTGAATTGATTTTGTTCTCAATTGGATCACCAACAAATCCATAATCAATTGGATGGTTCGCACGTTTTTCGGATTGAATGATATTTGCATCCACTCCAGAAAGACCAAGTGCATTACAATTCATCGCTTGAAGTTTAGCAACAATTGATTTATTAATCCATCCTGCATAAACCATCGTAATGATTTTCAGCGTTTCTTCATTGGTAACACGACGGCCATTTATCATTTCAGGAACCATTTCCATTTTTTCAGCAAGTGCTGACGCCAGTTTTCCCCCGCCATGAACAAGAATGATTTTTCCTGGAAGAACAGAAACTTGCAGAAGGAAATTCTCCAATTGAATTTGATCATCAATGATATTTCCGCCGAGTTTGATAACTGTAATCATGATTTTATATTTTGAAATTGCTTTGACGTGATTTTTTCCGAATGATTTGGGTAATTGCTTTCAATCATTTTTTTCAAAACAGTTTGTGCAGCGTAAACACGATTGCCTGCTTGTTGCATGACCAAAGAATTTTTGCTTTCAAGAATTTCTGACTGAATTTCCACATCACGACGAACAGGAAGACAGTGCATGATTTTTGCATCATTTGTCAATGAGAGTTTTTTCTGATTGAGCAGCCAATTTTCATTCGAGGAAAAATATTTCCCGTAATTATTCCATTCGGCCCAGCTTTTCACATATACAAAATCCGCTCCTTCCAATGCTTCATCCTGCTTGTTTGTGATGGTAGCATGTGTAGTATATTCTTCATTCAATCGAACTTCATCGGGACAAGCAATGACAAATTCTGCATCCATAAATTTCATCCATTCGGAAAAAGAATTTGCGACTGCATGCGGAACCGCTTTCACGTGTGGTGCCCAAGTGAGCACAACTTTTGGTTTTTTCTTTTTTGAATTTTCAATAATCGTCATCATGTCAGAAAGACTTTGAAGTGGATGACGTGTTGCTGATTCAAGACTGAGAATTGGTTTGCCGGAATGTTTCATCCATTGCAAAAGAATTTCTTCTCGTTCATCTTTTTCACGATCCGTTAAACCAGGAAAACTTCTAACACCGATAATATCGCAATATTCACCCATTACACCTGCAGCCTCCTTGATGTGTTCAACAGTTGTTCCGTTCATTGGCGAATCGCCGAATTCAAGCGTCCAACCATCCGTCGAAGTATTCACTAAAAGAGAATTCATTCCTAACAATTGCGATGCTTTTTGTGTGCTCAATCGTGTCCGCAAACTTGGATTCATGAAAACCAATCCAAGTGTCAGATTTTTTCCAATTTCAGAAAATTTATTAGGATTTTCTTTCAGGGAAATTGCATCTTGAATTAATTGCAGTACATCAGGAGTGTCGTATGCAGTTGTGAAGTATTTCATTTTAGTTGGCTGGGGTTAATTGTTTTTTCATCACGGAAGAAAATGCTTTCACAAATAATTCCGCTTGTTGCATGGTAATATTCAAGGGCGGCAACAAGCGCAAAGTTTTTTTACAGGAAGATGATCCTGTGAAAATGTGATGTTCATTGAGCAATTGAGTTCTCACACCTGCACAATTATCTTCTAGCGTAACTCCAATCATCAAACCTCTTCCTGAAACTTTTGTCACTCCAGGGATTTGGAAAATTTCAGAATGTAGATAATGTCCAATCAATTCGGCATTTTTTTGTAATGATTCCATTTCAATAATTTCAAGAACTGAAATCGCCGCTGTGCATGCGAGATAATTTCCACCGAAAGTTGTTCCAAGCAATCCATGTTTCGCTTGGAATTGAGGAGCTATTAAAACTGCGCCAATGGGATATCCATTTCCCAAACCTTTTGCCATGGTAATAAGATCCGCTTCGATTCCACTTTTTGTATGTGCAAAAAAATCACCAGTTCGTCCACAACCTGATTGTACTTCATCTAGAATAAGAACTGTTCCAGTTTCCTTGCATTTTTTTGAAATGAATTGGAGAAATTCAATTGTTGGTTCAACAACTCCCGCTACACCTTGAATTCCTTCAATGATAACTGCAGAAACCGTTTCGTCAATTTTCTTTTCTGCAATTCCAAAATCGTTCAAGGGAATAAATTCCACTTCATGCTGCAAATTTATTTTTGCATTAATCGTCAAATCATTTGTGGCAGCAACAGCCGCAGAAGTTCTACCATGAAAGGATCCTTCGAATGCAATTATTTTCTTTCGCTCATTATGAAAAGAGGAAAGTTTTAATGCGTTTTCATTTGCCTCCGCTCCGGAATTGCAGAGAAACAGGAAATGTTTTTCATAACCTGAAATCTTACCGAGTTTTTCCGCAAGGATTTCCTGCAAGGGATTTTGAACCGCATTGGAATAAAATGCGATTTTATCAAGTTGTGTTTTAAGACTATTCACATAATGTGGATGTGAGTGTCCAACGGAAATTACAGCATGACCGCCATAGAAGTCGAGATAGTCAATTCCGTTTTCATCTGTGACAATTGCCCCTTTTGCGGAAACTGGAGTCACAGGTAATAAGGGATATACGTTGAATGTTTTCATTTTAGTAAGCGAGTGATTTAAGTTTTAGTCCAGAGGTTTCTTCAAATCCGAAAATCAAATTCATATTCTGAACGGCTTGTCCGGATGCTCCTTTCAAAAGATTATCAATGGCGGAAGTAATTACGATTCTTCCATTGATCACTTCAACATGCAATAAACATTTATTCGTGTTGATCACTTGTTTCAGATCAATTGCTTTTTCACTTACGTGCGTGAAAGGTTGATTCGAATAAAATGCACTGTAAATCGAATTTGCTTCTTGTGAATTTAGATTTGTAGGAAAATGTATTGTTGCAAAAATTCCGCGCGTGAAAGAACCACGTTGTGGAATGAAGTGAATCGCTCCTGAATTAGAAGGATTCATTTTCAAAAATGTTTCACCAATTTCAGCGAGATGCTGATGCTCCAATGATTTGTAAGCTGAATGATTTCCAAACCGCCAAGTGTAATGCGACGTTGCACTCAGTGATTGTCCAGCACCAGTTGAACCTGTGATAGCGGAAACTTGTATGTCATCATGCAACAAACCTTTTTCAGCCAGAGGAAGCAATGCGAGTTGAATGGCAGTGGCGAAACATCCTGGGTTGGCAATGTGTTTTGCTTTCACGATAATTTCTTTTTGAAATTCAGGAAGGCCATAAATAAAATCATTTCCTTCGAAAGACAAACGAAAATCCTGACTGAGATCGATGATGGAAATATTTTCTGGCAATGAATTTTCTTTCAGCCATTTTGCAGATTCGCCGTGGGCCAGACAAAGAAATACAAGATCAACAGTTTTATTGATCTGATCTGTGAACGAAAGAAAAGTGTCGCCCAGAAGATCATGGTGAACCGAAGAAATTAATTTCCCTGCATTACTTCTGCTGTGAACAAATGAAATCTCCACATTAGGATGGAGTAGGAGCAAACGAATCAATTCTCCGCCAGTGTATCCTGCGCCGCCAACAATTCCGACTTTGATCATTTTTTTCATGATTCAATTTCCTCCTCAATTTTAATTTTTGTCGGATGATGAAGTTTGTACCAATTCTTCACTTGGTTTCCGAAAATCTTGGAAAATCCTTTTACATCCTCGCCGGTCCAACCATTATTCATTTCACCATATGCGCCTTCTTGCGATTTCATCAAATCAAATTCTGACTCAATTCCGTTAATGGAAAAACGATAAGGCTGAAGTGAAATAAAAACATCTCCTGTTACAAACTGCTGTGAATTTTCCAACAAGGCTTCGAGATCACGCATGAAAGGTTCGAAGTATTGTCCTTCGTGCAATTGATTTCCATACCAAGATGAAAGTTGATCTTTCCAGAACAATTGCCATTTACTCAAAACATGTTTCTCCAATGCGTGATGCGCCTTGATAATCAAAATCGGCGCCGCCGCTTCAAAGCCAACGCGACCTTTTATTCCGATAATTGTATCGCCTACATGAATGTCACGTCCAATTCCAAACGGACCAGCAATTTTCTGAACAAGTTTTATTGCATCAACAGGATTGGAAAATGATTTTCCGTTCACAGTTTTCAATTCACCTTTTTCAAAACCAATCATCAAAGTTTCATTCTCATATTTTGTCACTTGTGTTGGAAAAGCTTCCTCAGGTAAGGGTAAATTGGAAGTGAGTGTTTCTTTTCCTCCTACTGATGTTCCCCAAATTCCTTTGTTGATGGAATATTTTGCTTTTTCAAAATTCATTTGCACACCATTTTCCTTCAGATAATTTATCTCTTCCTCTCGTGAAAGTTTTAAATCACGAATAGGCGTAATGATTTCCACTTCTGGAAAAAGAATTTCAAGCAACATGTCAAAACGAACTTGGTCATTTCCTGCCCCTGTACTTCCGTGCGCGATTTTAGTGATACCAACAGATTTAGCATGTTCGGCAAGAAGAATGGCTTGTGTAACTCGTTCTGCACTTACAGAAAGTGGATATGTTCCATTCTTCAAAACATTTCCGAAAACCATAAAGCGTATACAGGATTCATAAAATCTTTTTGCTCCGTCAATCACAAGGAAAGATTTTACGCCAAGTGATTTTGCGCGATTTTCAATTTCTTGCAATTCTTCTTTACTGAATCCGCCTGTATCGATGGTTACAGCATGAATTTCATATCCTTTCTCTTTCGCAAGATGAATGGCGCAGAAACTCGTATCGAGTCCACCACTGAATGCTAGGATGATTTGTTGATGTGCTGATAGGCTGAAGTGTTGATTGGTTTTGCTTGACATTTTCTTTGATTTAAAAAAGAGGAATACTTGATTTGATTTTTTTGGAGCGAAGTAGAACATGTTTTTTCAATCGCAAAAAACGTTCATACAATTTTGATTTTCGCCTGAAGTTTTCTTCCGGTGAAGTTTTTGAATCTATTTTGGCAGCCAAGGGATCGATAAGCATGGCGGTGCACAAACAATTTTTACGCTCTTTGCTCAATAGAATTTCATAATTGATACAGCTCTTACATCCATTCCAGAACGCATCGTCATCTGTCAATTCCGAATACGTAACAGGTTCGTAACCTAATTCCGAATTGATCTTCATTACTGCAAGTCCAGTGGTCAGTCCAAAAATTTTCGCTTCAGGATATTTCTTCCGCGAAAGATTGAAAACTTCTTGTTTGATTCGTTTTGCCAAACCACCTTTTCGAAATTGTGGTGCGACAATCAAGCCGGAATTCGCAACATATTTTCCGTGTCCCCAAGTTTCGATGTAGCAAAAGCCAGCCCATTCTCCATTGGAGGAAAGTGCAATCACCGCTTTTTCTTCCAACATTTTCTGCGCGACATAATCCGGCGAACGTTTCGCAATTCCAGTTCCACGTGCTTGTGCAGAACTTTGCATTTCCTCGCAGATTTTTTCTGAGTAATGAGTGTGCGACGAATTTGCAATTTGTACGATCACAATTGTGTTGTTTTCCATTGGAAAATCACATTTTTATTTTTCATTATCACCGCATAGGTGAAATGAAAAGGGTTAAACAAAAATCTTCCCGATCGAACGGAATGATAGTTTAGAAATTAAGAAGGTAATTGGACAGCACAAGGCTGCAGTAGCGAAGGACTATTAAATCCTTATCCTAAAAGTCCTCTTTGGGAAAGAGGTAACAACATTCGTCGACAAAACATAGCTAAGACGGTTACCGAGAACCATCAGCTGGAATTTTCCTAGCGCCATGTAAAAGAGGTGTTTCATTTTCACCTGATGAATTAAAATTAGACGTGTTGTGAATTAACGGTGCAAATGTTGCGATAAAAAATTGATAAATGCAAGGAGTGGGAAAATATTAACATTTCAATTTGGAAAGTCAATGACCTGGAAAAGATAAATAGAATTGTTTTCAGAGACATTTCTCCAATGAAAATTCGATCATTCCAACGTTTTCCTATTGAAGATAATGTAACCGAAATTGAAGAGAATGCTGAAAGGTTGTTTTTGCGGACTGTAATAATTAATACTCACACTCATTGGCCCAAGTGGGGAATGCCAAACCAAAGCAGCCATATCCATTGTAGAAAGTGTTTTGAAATATTGGAAATTGAAAGAGGGTGGCGCAGCAAATGAGGCTGTAAAATCAGGATTCTGAATAATTTTTTGGTAAGGTGCAAAGAGATAACCTTCAATTCTGAAGTCAATGTTTTTTACAATTACGAAAATGCTTTTTAATCCAGCTCCTGCAAATTGATGCGCGCGGAAAGCAGGAATGAAAAATGTTTTGCTTTCTGGTGTTGGTTCAAATGCGGGACAACTCAACATGGTTGAGGTGTAGTTGTGAAAAAAGGGTTGTGTTGAATAACAAACTTCCGCATAAAATCCAAGTCTCCATCGACCACGTTCTTTAAAATACGAATCGTAAGTCATTCGAAGAATTAGCCAATTATGAATGCTTCTGAAATTGTTATTTACAATTGCGGTTGTTCCTGGGTCATAGAATTCTTCTCCTTGAACAAATCTTGCGCGGAAAGCAAAATACGTTCCTGCGGAGGCGAATTGTTTTCTGTTTAAAGTATTTCGTTCATACAAAATGTGTGTAGTCAACAAATTGAAATCTGTTCTGTCCACTGTATCAACGGAAGTGAAGTTTTCTGTCTGGTAATATAAATTACGATTGAATCCGAATCCAGAACCGATTACAAATCGTCCTTTGTTTTTTATTGGGAATCCTGCATCCATTTCGCCAAAACGTTCAATGTTAATCAGGAAAGGTGGTTTTGTGTCTTGAAAAAATGCAGAGCTACTTCTGAAATAATCGAAGCGACTCCAAGTGACCATTGGCTCAAGATAAAAAGGAAGTCTGAATGGAAAATCAATGCGCGTGCGAAGTTGTGCTGAGCTATAAAGTTTTCCGAAATATACATTCGCCGACATGCTGATGGAAGGATTATTCAGAATGTTATATCGGAATCCAATAAACCCCATGTTGATTGGCCGATTCGAAAAAACACCACCAAATTCTGTGGCGACATTTTTTTCTTTCTTGATGACCAGTTTCAAATCATAATAGCCTGTCGATTTATTAAAACGCGCAGTTGGAAAAATGGATTTGATTTTATCATCCGCTGCAAGTCGGAAATATCCAGGCTTCAATTTTTCCAATTCTACAAATTGGTCACGATGGGTAAGCAATTGACTCACATATGCAACCTGTCTTTTTTTCATTCCACTTCCATCAATGTCAATTTTCTCAAAAACAATTTTCGGCTCTTTAGCAATGAATGCCGCACGAGCAGCTGCCAATTGTGCAGGATCACTTCTTCTGATAATGGAAAGTTTAATGTTTTCAATTTTTCTAATTGTTGCGACATATCCACTATCAATAATCCGTTGTGTGTTTTCGAAATCAAACAAGCCCAACCAATTTGCGTTCGGTTCGATAACAATTCCATTTTCACACCTTGGATCGAAATCAGTTTTGCTGGTTAACATCGCACGAATTTGAGAAATCAAATTATCCTCATCTGGATTTTTGAATTCAGAGGCAACATTACTTCCAATTATAAAATCAGGATAGAAGTCGGCATACATAACATCCGATGGAAAATTATTGTACAAACCACCATCGTACAAAAGTTTTCCATCAACGCGAATAGGTTTTAAATAAAACGGATATGCCATTGATGCACGCAATGCTTCACCAAGATCTCCATTTTTAAAAATGACAGATTGTTTTGAAGCAACATCTGAAGCAACACAACGGAAGGGAATAAATAGACTATCGAAATTGTAATTTGCAGCTGCAGCCGCACCAGCTGTTCGCTCCATTAAAGCGAAATCCAATTGAACAGGGGAAATTACATTGGTAGGAAGATTGGAAGAAATGGCAGTATCCAAATTCAATTTAAAGGTGATCCATGAAGCATTATCTTCTTTTTTCTTGAAATAATAAATGTTGTTGGGCTGAACAATGCCCGTCGCCCAACTAAGAAATTCTTCCGACTCCACCAGTTTTTCAATTTCAGTTGGCGTATATCCTTCTGAATAAAGACAACCAATGAGCGCACCCATGGAAGTGCCACAGATATAATCGATGGGGATATTATTTTCTTCAAGCGCTTTCAAAACTCCAATATGCGCAAGGCCAGAAGCACCACCACCACTTAACACTACGCCAACTTTTTCTCCAACTTGAATCGGCCCAACTTGAACAGGTGCACGGTCAATGGTTTGGGCATTTGCTAAACCGCAAAAACAAAAAACAAAAAAGAGAATTGAATTTAGCCGAAACATATTTGGATATGAGCGTTATCGTAAAGGTAGCAAATCCCGAGAAGGAAAAAGGTGATTGGAAATTGGAAATTGGTTACTGGTTTTTATCGTATTGACTTTTCAAATCTTTGTTTCCCAATCACCCTTATGGCCATCTATGAAGCTTCAACGATTGACTGAAAGTAACTTGGTGACTTTAATAATCTAGTGCCATACCAAGAAAACATTTCCCCGTCAACAAGAAGGATTTTAGCATTCGGACAAACCGCTTTTAATTCCTCCATATGTTTTTCCTTGAAGGGATAAGGTTCAGAGGAAAGTAGAATTACTTCAGGATTTGCCTCTGATAAATCAGTCAAGCTGATTTCAGGATAGCGCCCTTCAAGATTTAAAAAAACATTTTCCAATCCACAAACCCCTAACATTTCGTCAATGAAATTTTCTTTACCCGCCACCATCCAAGGGTTTTTCCAAATGAAATAGGCCACTCGCTTTTTTGGAAATGATTTTATTTTTTCCTGAAAAACAGAAAATCCCAATTCAATTTCATTCGATAATGATTTCGATTTCTCCTTTTTTCCAACTAATTCCCCAATCTCACAAATCATTTTGCAGGCATCTGCTAGGGTTTTTATGTCACTCATCCAAACGGTGAAATTCTTCATCAACTCTTCAATCTGCTCTTTATCGTTTTCTTCTTTATTCCCGATGATCAAATCGGGTTGAAGCGATTTTATTTTTTCAAAATCAAATTGTTTGGTTCCTCCGATTCTTGTTTTGGAATGAAACCATGAGTCAGGATGAATGCAGAATTTGGTGATGCCAACAACTTCTTCTTCTAATCCCAAATCAAACAATAATTCCGTTTGTGAAGGGACAAGAGAAATAATTCGCTGAGGAATTTTCTCCAGAATTATTTTGCGGCCTAGTTGATCAGTGAAAATCATTTACGTAAAGATGCGGAATTGTATGCTAGTGGATTTAAAATTTGTTTGTCGCCTTCGATACGCCTCCTTCGTCGGCTACTCAGTCTGACAATGTTGTCTCTCTATTACATTAGAAAAATAATAGTTGAAAGTACTGAAATGGAAACCTTGTCGCCTTCGATACGCCCCCTTCGTCGGCTACTCAGTCTGACAATGTTGTCTCTCTATTACATTGGAAAAATAATAAATGAAAGAACTGAAATGTCAACTTTGTCGCCTTCGATACG
>CAIQQJ010000018.1 GCA_903873905.1 uncultured Flavobacteriales bacterium | reverse complement strand
TGAAAGAAATTGGTAAAGAATATTCTATTGCTCCCAAAGCTGCAATTGAAAAGAATTTACAAAACCGTAGTTTTTTAACCTTCAATACAAAACCTGAAGATGATTATTTAAAAAGTCGCTCGATACTTTTGTTTAATAATGATGTTTATTTGATTTCGGCAGCACCAAAAAAATCAATGACGGATTATTTTTTCAAAAATTCGGATGCTGATGAAGTAATATTCATTCATGAAGGAAGCGGAATTTTAAAAACCATTTACGGTAAAATAAATTTTGAGTATGGCGATTATTTAGTGATTCCAAGAGGCACTATTTACCAACTGCATTTTAACACTGAGAACAATCGTTTATTTATCACAGAGAGCTTCTCTCCTATTCGCCCGCCAAAACGATATATTAATAATTACGGACAATTTTTAGAACATTCACCTTATTGTGAAAGGGATATTAAGTTACCTGAAAATCTTGAAACCAATGATGAAATAGGCGATTTTAAAGTCCTCATCAAAAAGGAAAACATGATATTTCCATATACTTATGCTACTCATCCTTTTGATGCAATTGGTTGGGATGGATTTCAGTATCCTTATGGATTTTCGATACATAATTATGAGCCAATAACTGGTCGTGTGCATATGCCACCTCCAATTCATCAAACTTTTGAAGGACATAATTTTGTAATCTGTTCATTTGTTCCTCGCATGTACGATTATCATCCGCAAGCAATTCCTGCACCTTATGCGCATAGTAACGTGGATAGTGATGAAGTACTTTATTATGTTGCCGGAGATTTTATGAGTCGCAAACATGTTGAACGGGGAATGATCAGTTTGCATCCAAAAGGAATTCCACACGGACCGCATCCCGGAACTATCGAAAAATCAATTGGGAAAACTGAGACTAAAGAATTAGCTGTTATGGTTGATCCGTTTCATCCTTTGCAAATAACTGAAGAAGCAATGAAAATGGAAGATCCGAATTATTATAAAACTTGGGTAGAATAATTGATGATTCGATAATTTGATGATGAAGAAATTAAGTGATGAGGTGATGAAAAAAAATTTATATTTTTGAAACATGAAAGTATTACTTGATATAAAAGAAAACAAAGCTGCATTTGTATTAGAACTTTTGAACAACCTTACGTTTGTAAAAGTTGAACCTTTATCTCCTTATAAAGAAGAAGTACTTAAAGGAATTAAAAAAGGTGTTGATGAGATCAATTCAATTAGAGCTGGAAAATTGAAAGGTATTTCTGCAAGAACATTACTCAATGAAATTTAACATAATAGCTACTCCTAATTTTAAAAAGGAACTTAAACGATTAGCTAAAAAGTATCCTTCATTAAAATTTGAGTTTACTGAATTAATTGGAAATCTTGAACAGAATCCGAAACAAGGAATTGAAATTGGAAATCATTGCTATAAAATACGAATAGCAATTGCCAGCAAAGGAAAAGGTAAATCAGGAGGAGGACGAGTAATTACTTTTGTTCAAATTGTTGAAAGTAATGTATTTCTTATTTCGATTTATGATAAGAGCGAACAAGAAACAATAACAGCGAAAGAATTATTGGAATTGGTTAGAGAAATTAAATAACTATATTATCAAAAAATGAATACACAAACAATAGAAAAAAAAGATTTCCTTCCATTGAATGGAACGGATTACATTGAATTATATGTTGGCAATGCAAAGCAAGCTGCACATTTTTATAAAACAGCATTTGGTTTTCAAAGTTTGGCTTATGCCGGA
>CAIQQJ010000017.1 GCA_903873905.1 uncultured Flavobacteriales bacterium | reverse complement strand
GATGGCGTTTATAATATGAAGAATTTGACGGAATCGCATTGGCACTTTTATGCTTTGGGTTCTGGACTTGATTTTAAAAATGACGACTATTTTATAAACACACATTTTACTTTTAATGTTGATTTTGGGAGTGAGTTCAGCTCAGTAGGTTTGGTTTTTGGCTTCAAAAAATATTTTAAGAGATTGAATCGATTTGTTGTTGATACTTCTTTGCAACGAGCGGTTATTGCGGATTTCTGGAGAGAGGATTCACAACCAATTAATAGAAGATCTGTTCGACTTGATAAGAAAAAATATGACGGACATTTATCACGCGAGAATTATTGCAAAATGGGCATTCTAAAAGTGGGTAATCGGATTTCATTTTTCATTAATAATTTCAAGACACCAGTTTTCGAGACCGATCTTGACTTTTTCAATTTTGATGGCGATCGTCTTGGTTTTTTTGTTGAGCCTTGTGTGGAACTTCGTGCATCACTTATTCACGTGCGAAAATTAGAAACTGAAATTGTTAATGAACTGAACATTGGAGAATTAAGTGAATTGTTTGTTTGATTCACATTAAAAAAATGAAATATATGTTTCAGAAAAAGACGTTTCTTAAGAGTGAATGGAATGAATATCAAAATAGGACAATCAATTTGTTTTGTGTTTTTCAACATCCCATCCCCATCACCTTATTATATTTACTAAATTAATTTCGTGATTTTTCTGCCTGACGATATCATTTCATTTCCTCCTGTTGAAAAAGCCAACAGGGTTGGGCTTCTTGCTGTAGGTGGAAATCTTTCTGTTGAAACTTTATTGCTTGCTTATAAATCCGGTATTTTCCCTTGGTACAGTGGCGATGAGCCAATTCTTTGGTGGAGTCCTGATCCTCGCTTCGTGATTTTCCCAGATCAATTGGTGGTTTCCAAATCAATGCGGAAAATTATTTTACGTAATGAATTTGAGGTAAGAATGAATACCTCATTTGAAAAAGTGATTTCACTTTGTGCAAAGGTAAAACGTAAGGGCCAACCTGGAACTTGGATTACTGACGACATGCAATCCTCTTATCTTGAATTTCATAAAAAGGGTTTTGCCATTTGTGGCGAGGCGTGGCAAAATGAAAAACTTGTTGGAGGATTTTATGGTATCCAAATGGGAAAATGTTTTTTTGGAGAATCAATGTTCAGTTTAATTCCCAATGCATCAAAAGTTGCATTTCTTTCTTATGCAGAAAAGTTTTTTCAATCGGGAGGAAAACTGATCGATTGTCAGGTGTATACGCCACACCTTGAGTCATTGGGTGCTGAGATGATTTCTCGAGAGTTATTTTGTGGTATTGTGAAGGAAAATTGTTGAGTGGCTTTTTTTCTGGCTTCGATGTGAGTTGGTGTTTTCTCTGCGTACCCGCTAGCTTTAATGAAATTGTCCCAACCAAATTTTGCGAATAGCTATTGTGCTTGGCAATTAAATGAGATTTTCATATTTATCCATTTCTAATTGTGTAGACTCAATCGTTTTTAAAGCTTTCATTTTTTTCCAACCTTTCGCGTCAGTATTTGGCATATTTCCATTTAAAGATAATAATTGAATTAAAACCATGCTGGGCCTTGGGATATTGAAAGCCGAAGCAACTTTAAACAATTCGGACTGGTCTAATCCTTTTAATTCACGCTTCGAAGGCAATCCATCAATATTCTTTGTGGAAAGTATTTTTCGTAACACCAAGTCAGTAAATCTTTGGTAGGCAGAATTAAATTTATTTTGTATTTCAGGATCGACACATATTTCAACAACTTTATTATCGATTTTAACAGTTCTTTTTGGAACCTCTGGTTTTATAATCTTCTTTGGTACCAATTTCAATAAGTCTTCGGAAACCTTTATTAATCTGTCTATACCATTTAGATGTTTTGGAGCCCGTAAATTTAAAATAAGCACTATGTCATTGACTAATGCAACAATTCCATTTTTCGATAGTAGTCTTGCTTGAAGGAAACTTAATGGCGGTTTTAGGTTACGTAAAGTAACCTTACCAACAACTAGCGGAATTAACTTATCATCTACAAAACCGGCTCCCGTTTCAAAGTATAGCCATTCACTTTCCAAAGATTTTTTACTTATAATGGATATTATAACATGTGATGTTTTTAAACTTAGTTTAATGTTTTCAATCCATTTCTGTCCACCCATAATATCTCTTCCTGACACATAAATGTTTGAATTTTCAAAAATATTTTCCAAAAAAACTTTCAGCTCCAATGCAATTGTTTCATCGGACTTATCATGACTGATAAATATATTAAAATTGATTTTCATTTGTATTTGGTTTAATTTGCTAGAAACTAATTATTGGGGATTGATTTTTTTCTTGTAATTATATGTATGCTATTGTATCTGTGCAGTTGTGTCTGCTTTATTGATCTTCTTTTAGTCCGTATATTTTCATCTTGAAGTCAAAGCTTATTTATAATTCCCCAACATCTTCTTCAACCTCAAACAAATTTCATCTCGAAGTTCTTTTGGCTTACTAACTGTCACATGCTGTCCCCAGCCAAGAATTAGTTGAATGAGTTCTTCTGTAATAAACACATGAAGTTTTATTTTCAAAACATTTGCTTTATCACTCATTACTTTCTGTGAAGGATGAATCATTTGTGTTTTGATCAATTTTCCAATCATCGGATCAAAATCCAAAACCACATCCACCGGTTTGCGATCGAATTCGGTGATGCCAATGCTGTGTTTGAAAAATAGTTCGGGTTTGAAATCTTTTTTCTTCACGAAGGAATCGCGCAACACTTCAAGTTT
>CAIQQJ010000016.1 GCA_903873905.1 uncultured Flavobacteriales bacterium | reverse complement strand
TCTTTGAAATCAAACCACAACTAGAAAATTGAAACCCTTTGATGAAACCAAATGTTTTTTATCCCTCTTTGAAATCAAACCACAACTATTGGCTGCGGAATACTTTTTAAAAATTTAATGTTTTTTATCCCTCTTTGAAATCAAACCACAACTGTAGGAAGAATTAACTACTTCCATTTTCAATGTTTTTTATCCCTCTTTGAAATCAAACCACAACGCGGCGGTAAAATTTCAAAGAGCCAATATGTCAAGGAACTTATTTCTTCAATAACTAGAGCACCAATATAAATTATCTTTTTCAATTCATCGTTGCATTGTCAATAAAACTACCCCTCGTCTGCAGTTTTCAAAGCTTCATCGATTGCTTTTTCTTCCGAGTGCATTTCAACGTTTTCATGATTCCACTCTTTTCTACCGTGGCGATAAACAATTTTCAACATCGTAGGAAACACAATCAACAACAATGGAAGTGCAATAATAAATCCGCCAATAACTGAAATTGCGAGTGGCTGATGCAATTGCGCGCCGGTACCGATTCCAAGTGCAAGTGGCAGCAATGCGATGATCGCTCCAAGTGCAGTCATTAATTTCGGACGAAGTCGAGTGGAAATGGAATAAACAATTGCATCATTCGTATCACTTTCTTTCAGCGTGGTGATGAATTGTTGGAAAGTGAAAATCGCATTTTCCCCAATGATTCCGATGATCATGATCAAGCCAGTGTAACTTCCTACATTCAGCGGTGTGTTGGTAAGATACAATGCAAGATAACTTCCGGAAATTCCCAAAACAGAAATACAAAGAATCAACAATGCAATTTTATAATCTCTGAACAGGAAAATGATCACTGCAAACACAAGTAAACTTGCTGTCAATAAAATCATCAATAATTCCCTGAAAGATTTTTGCTGTTCACCATAAGCGCCACCATATTCCACATGATAACCTTGTGGAAAATGAATGGTGGAATCAATTTTTGATTTTATGTTTTTCATGGTGGTTCCAAGATCACTTTCATTCAATCGCGCAGTCACGGCCACCATCGACTGCAAATCTTCCCTTCGTAATTCCGTTACACCTGGCTTAACTTCAATCTTCGCCAATTCGGTAATTGGTTTCTGCGTTCCATCAGGAAGAAAAATAAATTGTTTATTGATTTCATTAATGCTGGTGGTTTTGCTGTTGGGATAAATCATTCTGATATTCGTCAACTGCATATTTTCGGGAATACTTCCAACAATATTTCCTTCCAATTGCGTTTGCATCTGATATTGAAAATCAGCAGGAGTAATTTTGAATTGCGCGAGCTTAACAAAATCAGGAGTGATATTCACTTCCGGACCAGCAACAATGATTCCATCAAATACATCAGCTGTTCCTTTTACGTTGGAAACAATTGCTGCAACTTGTTTCGCATAATTATCAAGCGCTTCATGATTTGTTCCGAAAACTTTTACCTCAATCGGCTGCGCTGAACTCATCAAATCGCCCAACATATCACCAATGATTTGTCCGAAATCAATTTCCAAAGCGGGTTGTGTTGCTTCGACTCTTTTTCGAATATCATCAATCACTTCATCGGTTGAACGCTTGCGATCTTTTTTCAATTGAATGAGATAATCACCACGATTCGGTTCCGTGATAAAAAATCCCATCTCCGCTCCTGTTCTTCTCGAATAATCTTGCACTTCAGGAACTTGAACAATTAATTTTTCCACTTCACGCAACATGCGATCTGTTTCTTCAACTGTTGTTCCTGAAGGAGATTTGTAATCGAGCACAATTGTTCCTTCATCCATATCAGGAAGGAAACCTGTTTCCAAACGTGGATAAATATACCAGATTGAAAAAACCAAGAATATTACAAATGAAAAACTGATGATTGGACGTTTGATAAAAAATGAAATCCATCCCGTATGTTTCCTTTTAGGTTCTGGATCAGTGACTTTTATTTTATCACGAATTCTATTTCCTGATAGTTGCAAATAAATTACCGGCAAGCCAATCCATGTAACAAGGAAAGAGGAAATTAATGTGATGATCATTGTATTCGTCAACACATTGAAATACGCACCTGCCACTCCACCCATCAATACAAACGGAACAAAAATAACAATGGTACTCAATGAAGAACCGATCATTGATGGAAAAAGATAACGGATGGATTGAACCAACAAAACAGAAGTTCTTTCACTTGGATGTTCTTCATGCGTACGATGAATTTGTTCCACCACCACAATCGCATCATCAATGATTAATCCGATCGCCGCAGCAATTGCACCGAGTGTCATGATGTTGAAAGTGTAACCCATCATCAACATTCCAACAAGTGTCAAGGCAATTGTAATTGGAATTGTAATCAATATCGCAAGGCTTGCCTTGAATGAACGAAGGAAAATAATTGCAACAACAATAGCGAGCAACAAACCAATCCACAAACAATCTTCCACACTTTTAATTGCATCATTTACAAATCGTGCTTGCACATAATAGGGAACAAGTTTCACACCGGCAGGAAGCATTTTATTCAGTTCCTTCACCTTCGCTTCCATTTCATCCGAAACCTGAATTAAATTTGAATTCGGTTGCTTAAAAACATTTATTAAAACAGCAGGATTTTGATTCGCATTGATTTTGATATATTCAACTTGCTCCTTCACTTCCACTTGCGCAACATC
>CAIQQJ010000015.1 GCA_903873905.1 uncultured Flavobacteriales bacterium | reverse complement strand
CATTGGAAAAATAATAAATGAAAGAACTGAAATGTCAACTTTGTCGCCTTCGATACGCCTCCTGCGTCGGCTACTCAGTCTGACAATGTTGTCTCTCTATTACATTAGCAAAATAATAAATGAAAGAACTGAAATGGTAACCTTGTCGCCTTCGATACGCCTCCTGAGTCGGCTACTCAGTCTGACAATGTTGTCTCTCTATTACATTAGCAAAATAATAAATGAAAGAACTGAAATGGTAACCTTGTCAGGCTGAGTAGGCTCGTCAAAAGAAGAGTTGATTGGAAAAATAGAATTTGTTTGACGAGTCGTATCGAAGCCTGTCTATGGTGTCTTTTTCTTTTTAATCGAAAATTTCTTTTTGGAAAGTGCCGGTAAAGTTTGGCTTATTCCATTTATCAATGCTTCTTTTTTTATGCGTGACCAACCCTTGATTTGTTTTTCCCTTGCAATTGCTTGGTCAACATAAATATATTCTTGCCACCAAACTAATTTTACTGGTCGGCGGTTTGAAGTGTATGATCCTTCATTTACTCCTTCCGAATGCTCAATTATCCTCCTCTTGAGATTATTTGTCATTCCGGTATAATAGGAATCGTCAGCACATAGTAAAATATAAGTCGAATAACGAATCATAAATACGATTCTTAAAAATCTAAATCAAACATCCTGTTTCTGAAATGTCAACCTTGTCTCCTTCGATACGCCTCCTGCGTCGGCTACTCAGTCTGACAATGTTGTCTCTCTATTACATTGGAAAAATAATAAATGAAAGCAATGAAATGTCAACCTTGTCAGGATTCGATACGCATCCTGCGTCGGCTACTCAGTCTGACAATGTTGTCTCTCTATTACATTAGCAAAATAATAGATGAAAGCAATGAAATGTCAACCTTGTCAGGCTTAGTAGGCTCGTCAAAAGAAGCGTTGATTGGAAAAATAGAATTTGTTTGACGAGTCGTATCGAAGCCCTAACAAAGCGCCTTTATGATATCATGTCTTGTAATGATGAAATTCGAATCTGTAGTGAATTCCCTCACCATCACCGCTGGATTTGCAGGTGTAAGCATCGAGGAAAGTGATTCAATCGGTGTGGAAATGTCTACGAATGGAAATGCTGGTTGCATGATCGTTTCAACAGCAGAAGTTTTGTTATCTGGATTGTGAATCAAACAATCAAACAATTGCAATTCATTGATCGATCCCACAATTCTTCCATTGTTTGTCACTGGCATTTGTGAAAAATCATTTTCGCGCATGATTTTCACTGCTTTTTCAATTGGCTCTTTTAATTCAATCGATTTTATTTCAGCATGTTTCATGGTTGAAACAACATCTTTCGCAGTTTGACCTTTACGTTGGAAGAATCCTTTCTCACGCATCCAATCTTCATTGAACATTTTTCCTAAATAACGTGTTCCATGATCGTGGAAAATCACAACAACCAAATCATCTTCTTTCAAATTCGGAATCAATTGAACCAATCCTGCCATTGCTGAACCTGCAGAATTACCAGCAAAAATTCCTTCTTCTTTGGTAATGCGAGCCGTCATGATCGCCGCATCTTTGTCTGTTACTTTTTCAAACAAATCAATGATGTTGAAATCCACATTTTGCGGAAGAAAATCTTCTCCAATTCCTTCTGTGATGTATGGATAAATTTCATTCTTGTCGAAAATGCCGGTCTCTTTATATTTTTTGAAAACGGAACCGTAAGTATCTATTCCCCAAATTTTAATATTCGGATTTTTCTCTTTCAAATATTTTCCTGTTCCGCAAATTGTTCCGCCTGTTCCAACTCCAACTACCAAATGCGTAATTTTTCCTTCTGTCTGTTCCCACAATTCCGGACCCGTCTGCTCATAATGTGCTTGTGAATTCGAAAGATTGTCATACTGATTCGGCTTCCAGGAATTCGGAACTTCTTTTATCAAGCGTGATGAAACGGAATAATAGGAACGCGGATCTTCAGGATCAACGTTGGTCGGACAAACAATCACTTCCGCACCAAATGCCTTCAACGCATCCACTTTTTCTTTCGACTGTTTATCTGTGGTTGTGAAAATACATTTGTATCCTTTGATGATTGCAGCAATCGCCAAACCCATTCCCGTATTGCCGGAAGTTCCTTCAATAATTGTTCCGCCCGGTTTCAAGCGTCCATCTTTCTCTGCATCCTCAATCATTTTCAAAGCCATTCTATCCTTAATGGAATTTCCAGGATTGAACGTTTCAACTTTCGCGTAAATTTTCGCTTTAGTCAAACCTTTTGTAATGGAATTTATTCTAACAAGTGGAGTATTTCCAATTGTACCAAGAATGTTGTCGTAAACGTGTTTTGTAGGATTCACAGGAGTGGTTTTTATGGTGCACAAATGTAGTTAGGTAATTTTGAATTTTAAATTTTAAATTTTGAATTGGAGCAGCGAAATCCCAGTGTTAAAGAACCACTCAACCCGCTCTCGGCACTCGCTTTTTTGTAATTTTTATTCTAAAAAAATTTATTCGTGAACAAAAAGAGCTCAAACATATGCCTCCATCGGGGCTATTTTAGTTTTTTCTCAGTTTCAAAAAATTTTCAAATAATTGCTTTCTATTAAATCTATTTCTCTGAGTCACCCCTCTCCCCGGGAGAGGGGCCGGGGGTGAAACAAACTTTTCCCGATCTTTGTCCATGCCAAAATTCATATCATTATCCGAAGCAGCCGCTCTTGTGAAAAGCGATCAATCACTTTTTATTCACGGAGGAGCCGCAACGCCACATGCTTTTATTGATGCATTGGCCCAAAGAAAAAACGAATTGAGAAATGTGAAGACCATTCACATGCATCTCGAAGGCAATTTGGCAATTGCTGAAGAAGGTTGCGAAAAAGCTTTTTTGCCCAATGCCATTTTTATCGGTGCCGATTTGCGTAAATCAGTCAATGAAGGGCATGCGCAATACATTCCTGTTTTTTTAAGTGAAGCACCAGGTCTGTTTAGAAAAAATATTTGGCCGCTCGATTTTGCGTTCGTACAAGTTTCTCCTCCCGATGTGCATGGTTGGTGTTCACTTGGCGTTTCTGTTGATATTGCAAAAGCCGCAGTCGATACAGCAAAAAAAGTAATTGCAATTATTAATCCGGGAATGCCACGCGTACATGGCGATGGACTCGTGCATGTGAGTAGATTTTTTAAAATGGTTATGAATGAAGAACCAATTTTTGAAGTGCTTAATTCTAAACCGGATGCAGAGGAAATGGCAATAGGGAAAAATATTGCATCTCTTGTTGAAGACGGCGCCACCTTACAAATGGGAATTGGTGGAATTCCAAATGCGGCACTTCAGTTTCTCAATAATTTCAAAAATCTAGGAGTACACACCGAAATGTTTTCCGATGGAATTTTGCCGTTGTTGGAATCAGGTGTCATCAACAACAGCAAAAAAAGTAAACATCCAGGAAAAGTAGTTTCCACTTTTGTTATGGGAAGTAGAAAATTATATGATTTTATCAATGATAATCCGTCCATTCTTTTACTCGATGCCGCTTATACAAACGACACACATATCATTCGTGGAAATCCCAAAGCAACCGCCATCAACAGCGCAATTGAAATCGATCTCAGCGGACAAGTTTGCGCAGATTCAATTGGCACGCGTTTATATTCCGGCGTTGGCGGACAAATGGATTTCATTCGTGGCGCATCCTTATCAGAAGGAGGAAAACCAATCATTGCATTGAAATCACAAACTTCAAAAGGCGAATCAAAAATTTCCGCAACATTAAAAAATGGGGCTGGTGTGGTAACTACGCGCGCACATGTGCATTACATCGTCACTGAATTTGGTATTGCATACTTGTACGGAAAAAATGTCGCGCAACGTGCGAAACTTTTAATTGAAATTGCGCACCCAAATCATCGCGCAAAACTCGAGGAAGAAGCATTTAAGTTGTACGGGAAATGTTGGTGATTTTGGTTTGAACCAATTTCAAATCATCAAGAATGATAAGGAATGATTTGATTTGTCGTTTTTCGACCACTTTGTGTGGGTCAAAATTATTCGCCAGCACCTGATATCAGGTTTCCCTTTACATATTCATTGGTGCCAATCTCGAAACCGTTGTCATCATAAATGGTCCATTTACCATCCATGCTGTCATTTACATACATGCCAGCAGCTCCAATATTTCCGTTGAAGTGATAAAACAAGAGTCTTCCGTTTTTCTTCCCATTCTTGTAAATTCCAATTTCCTGTAATCGGTTTTGCCTGTAGTAAACAAACATGGTGTCTTCAAATTGTCCCTCCGCAGCTTTGCCTTTTTTCTTAATAGAACCGTCATCATAAAATTCAACGTAAGGCCCTGACATTAGTCCAGTGGTTTCGTCAAACAATTTCTCAACGGCCTTCGCTCCATTGGGGTAAAATGAAATCGAATGAATCAACTTTCCATTTACAAAAAAATCGCGTGAAGTTAGAACGCCCTTGGCATTGTGTGTGTCCTTGCTGGTTTTTTCATCCTTGCAGGACGTAAATAATAAACCAATGAATACTATTTGTAAAATAATTTTAATGGAAACTTTCATTTGCTAAAAAATATTTCTAATTAATTTTTTCAAAAAAAACTCCAGGAGAGTTCTCAACTAAATCTTATCGCTTTCACAGGAGAAATTCGTGTGACAATTAGTGCTGGAAGTAACAGCGCAATTTCACAAAGGAAAAGAGTTGCGACATTCAGAATAATCAAACTTGTCCAGTTGATGTAAATCGGAACGGTTTTTACATAATAGGAGGCCTCATCCAAATGCACAAAACCAAAATGATCCTGCAACCAACACATGCCTAATCCAAGAATATTTCCTAACACCAAACCAAATAAAATTAATTTCGAAGCGTGAATCAAAAATATCCGAATCACGCTTTTGTCTGACGCACCCAATGCCTTTAAAGTTCCAATCATATTTGTGCGATCGAGAATCAAAATTATCAAGGCACTGATCATGTTAATCATACTTACAAATAGCATCAAAACTATTATGATCAGCGCATTCACATCCAAAACATCTAGCCACGAAAAAATTTGAGGCGTCAATTCTTTAATGCTTTGCGCATTGAGATTAACATCAATAGTGTTGAGTACTTCTTGTGTCGCCTTATCCAAGGATTCGTAATTATCAACGAGCACTTCATATCCTGCAACCAAATTAGTGTCCCAGTCATTCAGCTTTTGTACTTGGCGGATATCGCACAGCAAAAACATGTCATCAAATCCATCTGTCAAACCTGTTTCGTAGATTCCAGAAACTCGAAAAGCGCGTTGTCGTGTTTCATTGCCACGAAGGAAAAACATTCTAAATTTCTTTCCGATTTTCAGATTCATTTTGTTCGCAATAAATCTGGAAACTAAAACGCCATCACCAACCGTGTCTGCCAAACTGAAATTTTTCCCTTCTTTTAAATTCGTTTTAAAAAAATTCCAATCAAAATCTTTGTCAACACCTTTCAATACCACACCCATTAATTGATCGCCCGATTTTATGATTCCCGATTTTGTTGCAAAGACTTGCACATGTCGAATGCCAGGCAATTTTTTCACAGCCTCAACAGTAGGTTGATTCCGATTCATCGAATCCGTTTCAAAGGATTGATTCGTATCAAAACCAGAAATCTGAATATGCGATCCAAATCCAATAACTTTTTCTCGAATTGATTTCTGAAAACCATTCATCACCGCCAATGTCAGAATCATCACGGCCAACCCAAGCGAAATTCCACCCACTGCAACACGCACAATCGGCTTCGACATACGCCCACTCGCATCAGCCTGGTTGAGCATACGACTTGAAATCAATCGTTCGAAAAAGAATCGGGCCATGGGCAAAGTTATTGGTAATTAGTTATTGGTCAATGGGAAACAAAAACTGTGTTAAAAAATCAGATTATTGCATTTTTCCCAATAATGTTCTGCCCAATAAGACAAGACGAATCACCAATTACTAATAACCAATAACTTTTTTTCCTACATTCACATTCCGAAATATGCGCCATTTCCTTACCATAATTTTCGTCAGTCTTTTTATCACGAGTCTTTCCTCGCAAATTACGGTGCGTGTGAAACAGAACGTGGAAAAAACGGATGCCGATGTTTCAACGGGAGCCGAAAAGACTTCAGTTTACCTTCCTTGGCTTGCAGGAAAAAATGTGGCGGTTGTGGCCAATCAAACCTCCATGATCAATGCCACTTCATTGGTGGATAGTTTGATTGCACTCAAAATAAAAGTGAAAAAGATTTTTTGTCCTGAACATGGTTTTCGTGGTACAGCGGAAAATGGTGAGGATGTTGGAAATTCCATTGACAAAAAAACAGGTTTGCCTGTCATTTCACTTTATGGCGATCATGTAAAACCATTAGCAAAAGATTTGAATGGAATTGATGTTGTGATTTATGATATTCAAGATGTGGGTGTGCGTTGTTACACGTACGTTACTACCATGACTTATGTTATGGAAGCCTGTGCGGAAAACAAAAAAAGGTTTATTATTCTTGATCGACCAAATCCAAATGGATATTATATCGATGGGCCAATTCTCGAATCGGAAAATAAATCTTTCGTTGGCCTTCATCCCGTTCCACTTGTTTATGGAATGACTATTGCTGAATATGCGCAAATGGTGAATGGCGAAAAATGGTTGACAAATGGCCTGCAATGCGATTTGAAAGTTGTGTCATGTGACAACTACGAACACAGCGATTGGTATCAATTGCCGATTGCCACATCACCGAATTTGCCAAATATGGCTTCCGTTTATTTATATCCTTCACTTTGCCTTTTCGAAGGAACGGTTATGAGTGTTGGTCGTGGCACCGATTTACCTTTTCAGGTTGTGGGTCATCCGAAATTGAAAAATGCGGCTTATAAATTCACGCCCGTTTCAAAACCTGCTGCAAAAAAACCACTCTACGAAAATCAGGTTTGTTTCGGTCACGATTTGCATAATTTTTCATTGTTATACGTTCGCGATTACAAAGGGCTTTATCTCTTCTGGATTCTCACTTCCTTCAAGGATATGCCCGATCAAGACAAATATTTCAATGATTTTTTCGAAAAATTGGCTGGAACAAAAACATTGCGTCAACAAATCATTGCTGGAAAAACGGAAGAGCAAATCAAGGCAACTTGGCGTCCAGGTATTGAGAAATTCAAATTGATCCGCAAAAAATATTTGCTCTACGCGGATTTCTAAAGATTGGTAATTTGTAATCTGAAATCTGCCAATTTGAAATTGGCAATCAGCAATTACTGCCGCTTCAGCAAATAATTATTCATTTCCCAACTCGCCCACGCACATCCTGCGCCAATGATCGCACCCACAATTACATCAGTTGGATAATGAACGCCCAGTCGCATGCGTGAATAACCCACAGTGAATGCCCACATATACGCAGGTGCAATCACATACCATTTCGGATAACACAAACTCACTGAAGTTGCCAACGCAAACGCAGAAGAAGTGTGCCCCGATGGAAAAGATTTTGATCCTGCATCGCTGCGTTTGATAATATCAGGATAAGTAACAAAAGGCCGTTCACGATTGACTGTGTATTTCAATCCGAAAGTGATCACACTAGTAGTTCCAAGAGCACACAACATTACAATTGGTTTTCTTTTTTCTTCAATGGTGCTGTGACTCATAAGATCATAAGCCAGAAATCCAATTGGTACACCAATTATCATTGGAGTAACA
Source organism: uncultured Flavobacteriales bacterium (assembly GCA_903873905.1). GTDB lineage: Bacteria > Bacteroidota > Bacteroidia > Palsa-965 > Palsa-965. Next base: position 9,976 of record CAIQQJ010000015.1, on the reverse strand, counting down.
GAATTAGAAGTGAACTTCATCGCCTTATCGAGATTCGGATGAATGGGTTGATTGATGCAACGCAGCCAATGAATATCGGCGTTTTGTGAAAATGAATTGGAATAAAAAAATAATGCAGCAATTAGAATCGCATTGCGAAAAATAGTGCTGGAGAATTTGTAAAATAACTTGTTTGTCATTGGTGCCACTAAATTAAGATTTAAGCAATTGGCGCCTCTTTGAATTATTGTCTGCCAAATATTAATTTGAGTTTTTTGCAACCGCTTCAATAATTCTTCCAGGATAAACTTTCAAGGCTTCATCCAAACAAATCATTGCGCCTTTTAAATCGGCAAGATTTAAAACGTAAGCAATTCTCACTTCATTTATTCCTGCTCCAGGTGTTGAATAAAATCCTGTTGCCGGTGCGAGCATTACAGTAGCTCCATTATGATTGAAACTTTCCAATAACCATTGACAAAATTTATCAGAGTTGTCAATTGGTAAACGTGCGATACAATAAAACGCACCAGATGGTTTTGGACAGAAAACATTTTCCATTTTGTTCAATGCTTCAATAACAAAATTTCTTCGTGCAGTGTATTCTTTTGTGACAGCATCAAAATAGGATTGAGGTGTTTCCAATGCAGCTTCTGCACCAATTTGTCCGAACGTAGGTGGACTCAATCGTGCTTGAGCAAATTTCATTGCCGCAGTCATTACATCTTTATTCTTCGAAATCAATGCGCCGATTCTTGCACCGCATGCGCTGTAACGTTTTGAAATGGAATCGAGGAGAATGACATTGTTTTCTATTCCTGACAAATGCATTACAGACGTGTAAGGTTTTCCATCGTAACAGAATTCACGATACACTTCATCGGACAATAAAAACAAATCGTATTTGAGGATTAATTTTTTCAGTGCTTCAAGTTCGTCCTTGGTATAGAGGTATCCAGTGGGATTTCCTGGATTGCAAATCATGATTCCTTTTGTTTTTGGTGTGATCATTTTTTCGAATTCCTCAATTGGAGGAAGTGCAAAACCTGTTTCAATAAATGAACGAATCGGTTTTACAACAAGATCGGCAGCACAAGAAAAACCATTGTAGTTGGCGTAAAATGGTTCAGGAATAATGATTTCATCACCGGCATTGAAACAGGTATTCATTGCAATTTGAATTGCTTCTGATCCACCTGTTGTAATGATGATGTCTTCCAAATTCACCGGCATGTTGAATTTCTGGTAATAGGCAGCAAGTTTTATGCGATAACTTTCTATTCCTGCCGAGTGCGAATATTCAATGACTTTAATGTTGGAATTTTTTATGGCATTGAGCATCACCTCTGGCGTTTCAATATCTGGTTGGCCGATATTGAGATGAAAAATTTTTCTTCCGTCCTTTTTTGCCTTTTCTGCAAAGGGAACAAGTTTGCGAATAGGGGAGGACGGCATGTGATCCGCTTTCTGAGATACTTTTGGCATAAGAATAATTTAAGCCGCAAAGTTCGTAATAAGCCGATGATTTGGCAGGTTTTGGCTGATTATTTATTGCACAAGTGAAACTTTTCTAGCCCTGATTGACCGCTTTGCCACGCAATAGGGAAAGCAGGAACAATGGAAATTTCAAGCAGTAGCGTTTCGCTCCTGATCAAAAAAATAATTCTTGAAATACAAGTAAGGGAAAAGGATGCTAATTTTTTTTCTTGAGCACGACGCATTTATAGGAGAGCGTAACGGGAGAGTTCAACGCGTTCGATTTAATGACAACTTCGCGTTCTTGTCGATCAATTGCATTTTCGGAATGAAAAGTGACTTTAATAATTCCTTTTTGTCCCTTTGCAATGGGCTGTTTCGGAAAATCGACTGTGGTGCATTTGCAGGTAACTTCTGCATCTGAAATTACGATTGGCGCCTCGCCAGTGTTGGTGAAAACAAAATCATGGGAAACAACATCGCCCTGATGAATAAAATTGAAATTGAATTTCAAATCATCGAATGTCATGCTCGCAGGACTTGAAATCCGGAAAGAAAAAAGGAATAATGAAAAAAATAAAATAAGAATTCGTTTCATGCCGTTAAGATACTCCTAAAGATTCCAATCCCGAATGACGTTGAGATAAAAAATCCAGATTCCAAAAGCATTTTTTAGAATCTGGATTTTTTTTGATAGTTCTATTTTCCTCCCGTTGGGGCAGGTGTTGGAGGAACATTAACTGTTCCTGTGAGATAAATTATAACTGCTCCATCACGGTTATTTGAATTGATGGTGGCTGTTTTAAGTTGGTAACCCATTTTGCCATTGGAATCAAAAACCACATGAATAATTCCTGTTTTTCCTGGTGCAATTGGTTCTTCAGGAAAATGAGGAACAGTACAATGGCATGATCCGGTAGCGGAAGTAATTACCAAAGGAGATTTTCCTGTATTGGTAAATTTGAAATCCTTTTCCACAATTGTTCCTTGCATGACTGTGCCGAAATCCAACGTATCGACTTTAAATTTCATTACAGGTGCTGAAGGGTCGTTTGATGTGGATACTTGAGGCTGGGCTTTTACAGCCATGCTGAATCCAGCGGCAAAAATGGCGAGTAGTAAAATCTTTTTCATGATTGAGTTTTTGATATTTATGATCTAGTATAAATAGTGCAATAATTGCGCCATAAATCCACTTCTTATTTAGTTTGAATTGAGGCAAAAAAAACGCGAACATTTCTGTTCGCGTTTTCAAATTTAGTTTTAACCAAAATCAGTTCCCGCCGGAAGCCGGTGCGCCAACAGGAATTACTGTGCCTTTGATTTTTACTTCGACTAGGCCATTGGATGCGTTAGATGAAACCATAATTTTTTTATCGAACATTCCAACGCGAATTGCCGTGTCGTATTTCACTTTAAAAGTTGCCGTTCCTCCTGGAGGAATTGGATCTTTTGGCCAGCTTTCGGGAAATGTAGTGCAACCACATGCTCCTTTAATGCTGGAAATGATCAATGACGACTTTCCTGTATTGGTAAATGTAAATTCACGAATAGCTTCGCTTCCTTGTTGAACATTTCCGAAATCAATTACTTCCGATTGAAAGGTGATAATCGGAGCATTGGGATCAGCAACAACAGTTGTTTGTGCAGCCAAGTGCATTCCGATGGTAATCGGAGCGACAATCATGACAAACAAAATGGAAATGAATTTCTTCATAAAGCAAGTCTTCGAACTTATTGGTTGTTTACCGGAGTTCCACTTGACGCAGGTGTTGATCCTGGGCCAGGAAATGGAGTTTCAGAAGGAGGAGCTTGAACTGTTCCATGAATATGGAGAATTGCGGGAGTATCTTTTCCTTGAAAAGTTACTGTAACCTGTTTTTCAAAAGGTCCAATACGATTGGTATCATAATGAACTTTTATCACTACCGTTTGGCCCGGTTTAATGGGTTCTTTCGGGTATTCAGGAATGGTACAACCGCATGATCCATGTGCCTCAGAAATTACAAGCATTTCCTTGCTGGTATTGGTAAGTTTGAATTCACAATACGGCTCACCACCTTTTTGGATGGTTCCATAATCATTACTTGTTTTGTCAAACTTGTACCCAGGATCAGCTGTAGTAGCTGTCTGAGTAGTACCAGTAGTTGCCGGTTTCGTAGCAGAAGCTTGAGCAAATGCGCAAGTAAAACCGAAACAAAGTGGAAGAATTGCAATTAGCTTTTTCATGATGAAAAAGGGGTTTTAATGTGAATTAATTTTTAGGCTTATCTGTAGCCTGAGTTGGAGCGCCGTTTTGTGGAGCTGTTGGGGTTGTTGCAGGTGCAGTTGTTGCAGCAGGTGCTTCAACAGTTCCTTTCAAATGCAGTACAATCGTTTTGTCAGTGTCGTAAGTAAGTGTAACTGTTTTGTCTTGCATTCCCATTTTTCCAGCAGAGTTGAATGTTACTTTAATAACACCAGATCCATTTGGTTTAATTGGTTCTTTTGGATAATCAGGAACAGTACATCCGCATGATCCAACAGCATTGTTGATGATCAAAGGTTCTTTTCCTGTGTTTTTGAATTTGTATTCACGTGTAACAACGTCTCCTTGTTTGATTTTTCCGAAACTCATGGTATCTGTTTCGAATTTCATAACAGGTCCGTTTTTGGTTTCCATTCCTGAAGTTACAGGCGCTTGCGCTTTAGCAGCGGTCATTGAACCGATAAGGAAAAGCGGAAGTAGAAGTAATTTTTTCATTTTGATGTTGGTTTTTGAGTTTTCTTTGGTTAAGTGTTAACGCAGATGTACAGCGAAAATCGTGCCATATTCATCCAGTACTTTGTGGGAATTTATTAGCTTTACATCCCTTATAAAACAAGGGAAGTACCGAAGATAAGCTATAACATGGAGATCCCCAAAAACTTCGAATTTTCAGCCGCCGAGGAGCGCTGGTATGCCTTCTGGAACACCCAGGGCTTTTTTCGTTCCATTCCAGATGATCGTGAACCTTACACGATTGTAATTCCACCACCCAATGTGACGGGCGTCTTGCACATGGGTCATATGTTGAATAACACCATTCAAGATGTATTGATTCGTCGTGCTCGAATGTTGGGAAAAAATGCTTGTTGGGTTCCCGGTACCGATCATGCTTCAATTGCAACGGAGGCAAAAGTTGTTGCGCTGTTGAAAGAAAAGGGCATCAATAAGAAAGATCTTTCCCGCGATGAGTTTCTGAAATATGCATGGGAGTGGAAAGAAAAATATGGTGGAATCATTCTCGAGCAATTAAAAAAACTCGGAGCTTCTTGCGATTGGGAACGGACTCGTTTCACCATGGAGGATGATTTGAGCGAATCTGTTGTTGATGTTTTTATTGATCTGTTTAATAAAGGTCATATTTATCGTGGAACAAGAATGGTGAATTGGGATTGCTCCGCGCTCACGGCTGTTTCTGATGAAGAAGTGATCATGAAGGAATCGGTTTCGAAACTTTATTATCTGCGATATTTAATTGAAGGAACAAAAGATGAATATGTAACCATTGCAACCACTCGTCCAGAAACAATTCTTGGCGATACTGCCGTTTGTGTGCATCCGGAAGATGAGCGTTACACAAAATTAAAAGGGAAAAAAGTAATTGTTCCATTGGTGAATCGTGCTGTCCATATCATTTACGATGAATATGTTGACAAGGAATTCGGAACGGGCGCTTTGAAAGTTACACCTGCACATGATCGTAATGACTATGAATTGGGAAAGAAACACAAACTCGATTCCATTGATATTTTCAATCCAGAAGGAACAATTTCTCCCGCAGGAAAATTATACGTTGGCAAAGACCGTTTCGCTGTACGAAAAGAAATTGTTAAAGATTTAGAAGAAGCAGGATATCTTGTAAAAGTGGAAGAGCTGAAAAATAATGTTGGCTATTCTGAACGCACTAATGCTGTCATCGAACCACGTTTGTCGATGCAATGGTTTGTTTCGATGAAAGGAATTTCACAACCTGCATTGGAAAATGTGTTGAATGGAGAAGTGAAACTCATTCCTGAAAAATTCATCAACACCTATCGTCATTGGATGGAGAATGTTCAGGACTGGTGTGTTTCAAGACAACTTTGGTGGGGACAAAGAATTCCTGCTTGGTATTCGCCTAACGGAGATTTCGTTGTTGCCAAAACTGAAGTTGAGGCGATTCGACAATTCGAAATTCGAAATTCGAAATTCGAGATTGGTTCTTTGAAACAGGATGAAGATGTTGTGGATACTTGGTTCTCTTCCTGGTTGTGGCCGATTTCTGTTTTTGATCCGAAAGTTTTTGGTGGAGGAAAAGACTACAAAGGAAATGCCGACATCAATTATTATTACCCGACGAATGATTTGGTAACTGCTCCAGAGATTTTATTTTTCTGGGTGGCACGAATGATCATTGCGGGATATGAATACCGTGGAGCAAAACCTTTCAGCAATGTTTATCTCACGGGAATTGTTCGAGATAAGCAAGGAAGAAAAATGTCGAAGTCGTTGGGAAATTCTCCTGATCCTTTGGATTTGATCAATCAATATAGTGCGGATGGTGTGCGTGTGGGAATGTTGTTGTGTTCGCCTGCGGGAAATGATGTTCCGTTCGATATTTCCATGTGCGAACAGGGAAGAAATTTCTCGAATAAAATCTGGAATGCATTCCGATTGGTAAAAGGTTTTAGTGTTGACAATTCCATTGCGCAACCTGATTCTTCCAAAATTGCAATTGAATGGTTCAATGCAAAATTCAATGAGCAATTAGCAGAGATCAATGATTTGTTTTCAAAATTTCGTTTGTCGGAAGCTTTGATGACAACTTACAAATTGGTGTGGGATGATTTTTGTGCGTGGTATCTGGAAATGATTAAACCTGAATTCGTAGATGGAAAAGCATTGCCAATTGACGGAAAAACTTTTTTGGCAACAACAGAATTTTTCGAAAAGATTTTGAAAGTGCTTCATCCATTCATGCCGTTTATTACTGAAGAATTGTATCACCATCTTGCCGATCGCAAAGAAAAAGATGCAATCATTGTTGCGAAATGGCCAGTAGTAGAAAAGTTCGACGCTTCTTTTATTGAACGTTTCTCCATTGCGATTGAAACAATTGCGCAAGTAAGAAATGTGCGTAATCAGAAAAATATTCATCCCCGGGAAATGTTGGAGTTGATGGTAAAAACAACATCTCCAGACAAATCGTTCGATTCTGTTATCAAAAAGCTATCAGGTGTTTCTGCTGTCAATTACGTTACTGACAAACCTGCTGGAGCAATCGGTTTCATGGTGAAGTCGAACGAATATTTTGTTCCGTTCACAAGCAATGCAAATCCGGAGGAAGAGAAAGCGCGTTTGAAAAAAGAATTGGAATACAATCAAGGCTTCCTCGTTTCCGTTCAGAAAAAATTAGCAAATGAAAAATTCGTTTCCAATGCAAAACCCGAATTGATTGAATTGGAACGTCGCAAACAATCTGATGCGGAATCGAAAATCAAGGCGATAGAAGAGCAATTAGCGAATTTATAGTTGCAAAGTTGAAATGTTTGAAAGTTGAAATGTTTGTGTTTTTTCAACCTTTCAACCTTTCAACCTTTCAACTTTCAAACATTTCAACACTATGAGGAATCTGTTTCTTATTGGGATTATATTCCTTGCAAGCTGCTCGATTCTCGGAGTGCATTTCAAAATTCACAATCCTTCGCGTGCAGGAAAATATCCTAAGAAAACCGAAGCACTTGTTTTATTGGGGAATGAGAATTCGAAATACAGAACCTGTTATGATGTGAAATATTATTCGCTCGATGTTTTATTTCCCGGAAATTTATTGAAGGAAAAAAAAATTGAGGTTCAGACGCAAATGGATTTTGTAGCAGTATGTGATTTCGATTCCATTCAAATTGATTTGGCAGAAACCATGAAACTCCAATGGGTAAATTTTACGAATTCCGAAAGGGGAACTCCAAAATTTTCGAGAGTTCATTCCATTGTGTGGGTGATTTTCCGAGGTGAAAAAGGAAAAAAATATTCACTCTCCATGTTGGCGATTGGCGCGCCAATTGAAGCTCGACGTCCGCCTTGGGCTGGTGGATTTGTCCGCAAAGAAGACAACTTAAAAAAACCTTGGTGGGGTGTGGCCTGCGAAGGAGAAGGCGCAAGCTTGTGGTGGCCCTGCAAAGATGTGATGAATGATGAGCCCGACAGTGTGGACATGTATTATAAAGTTCCCGATCCTTATATTGCTGTGGGAAATGGAACTTTAATTGCGAAGAAAGAATTGGGAGGTTGTTGCAAATTGAATGAATACCATTGGCACGTTTCCTATCCCATCAATATTTACGATGTAACTTTTTATATTGGTAATTTCAAATTATTACACGATACGTATTACAGCGCAGTCACACACGATACATTACAACTCAATCATTATGTACTCGAGCAGAATTACGATAAGGCAAAAACACATTTTCTACAACTGAAAAAGTATTTAGCATTTTACGAAAAAACATTTGGTCCTTATCCTTGGTATCGCGACGGATTCAAATTGGTGGAATCTCCTTATGAAGGAATGGAACATCAATCGGCAATCGCTTATGGAAATGGTTTTCAAAGTGATCTGAGATATGGTTTTGATTACATCATTTTGCATGAAACTGCGCATGAGTGGTGGGGAAATTCCGTTACAGCAAAAGACATGTCGGATGTTTGGTTGCACGAAGGTTTTGCAACTTATGCAGAAGCGCTTTATGTTGAAAGTGCATTTGGTCATGCCGACTACTTGAAGTATCTCGCAGAACAAAAAATGTTTATCATCAATCGCCGTCCTGTGATTGGAGCATCCGGATTGCGGTATTTCAATTATAAGGACAGCGACATTTACATGAAGGGAACATGGGTTTTACATTCCTTGCGTTATGTAATTGCAAATGATAGTTTGTTTTTTGACATTATTCATTCCTTCTATATGGAAAACAGAATGAAGGAAATTGGCACTGATAAATTTGAGGAAATTGTAAATAGAAAAACGGGGAAGGATTTTCATTGGTTCTTTCAAACGTATTTGTACAATCGATTCACTCCAGAGTTGGAATATTGTGTGAGCGGAGGAAAATTGTTTTATCGCTGGGGAAAAACGAATGCTGATTTCAAGATGGAAGTAGGCCGCACAATTTCTGATCAACCTGGTTATTCAATGATTTCACCTGTTGCAGATAAAATAAAATTTGAAGTTTTGGAAAATCCCAAGCAGCCGATTTTTTTCAATGATGGCCAATGCCTTTTCAAACCAGTGGAAAATAAAAATCTTGTGAAGGAATTTCAGAAACAAAAGTGATTTCCTTCCACAAAATCATTTGAATCTGCGTACAAGTTTTTTTGCCACAGCGGCACAGTGCATCTTTGTGAAAATCATCACTCGTTAAGATCGTTTATTTTGCCACGAAGTCACAAAGGCAAGAAGGACTTTAGAAATTGCATTTTCACAATCGGAAATCGGCAATTACCAAATTGGAAATTATTTATGGCCACAGCTGCACTGCGTCACAGCAATGGTTTTTCTCCGAACTAAGTTCTCTGAACTCGAAACTTCTTAAATATACCCGCTGAATTTATAAGTAATGCATCCAAACCATTCGTGGAGCAGCGTGTTCCAATCGAGGAGTGTTGCTGCGTCGGGTAAAAAACAATAATCAAATTCAAATTTCCAAGGGCCGCTATAGCGATCGGTTGAATAGGGCGTAACATTTATTCCTTCATGGGTAAAACAACCGAGTGATCTTCTCATGTGAAATGCGGAGGTAACGAGAAGATATTTTCCGTTGGGAGAAATTTTTTGCAGATAGGGTTTTGTCATGGTTGCATTTTCATGTGTGTTGCGAGATTTGTTTTCGTAAATCATCGCCGAATCAGGAATGCCCAATTTTTGTAAAAACATTTTGATCTGATCACTTTCGAGAATGTCAGCATGTAAAATACTTCCACTTCCTCCAGTGAAAATTATTTTTTTTGCAACCCCCTTTTTCCAAAGTGTCAAGGCTTGCATAAGTCGATCGTTGCTGCGAGAAAATTGAATGCGATCCAATTCTTGGTCGTAAGAACTGAGTCCTCCCAATACAATTATCCCATCATAAGTTCCTGCGGCGGGTTCTTGCACTGCATTGATTTCCCAAAGATGCATGGTGCGATCACAAATGAATCTATTGCTAAAAAAAACAATCACGACTATTGCAGCAATTCTCAGTCGGCGTTTTTTCATTTCATCTTTTGTTCGCCATGACCAAATCAGTAGAATAAAAAACCAAGTCAAAGGCATCAAGAAGAAAGCGAGAATTTTGGAGAGAAGGAAAAACATGTTGCGAAGATAAGGGTTTGTCTCGAAGGGATGCCTTCGGAATTGTTTGTTGTTAGTGGTCTCTTGGTTACGAATCCATTTATGAAATCCGCGTAACCTGCGTAATCTGCGGCGAAAGAGTTTTGTTTCTTGTTTTGTTTTTTTTTGCGTGAGGGATTGCAGTG
>CAIQQJ010000014.1 GCA_903873905.1 uncultured Flavobacteriales bacterium | reverse complement strand
CGTTTTGCTAGTTTGGGTATACGTGGATTTGCTTGTCTGAATACTAAAAAAGTTATTGCAGGAGGAATGTTTGATTTGCGTTTGGGATTTTTGCGCGTGAATTGATTTTTTTTGAAACTGCGATGGTGTGAAATAGCCCCGGATAGCAGGGAGCTCCGCCGACCGGATAGCGGGAGAGGTTTCCCTAGAGAAAAATAGACTCTCCGCTCCTTATAAAAAATTGCTTAGGAATAGTAGAATTGTATTTGCAGAAATTACGAATTAAAACTTACTCAAACTCTTTCCGATCGGGATCCACCAATACGGAAGCTGCATCAAATTTTGCATCGATGACAACCTTTCCATTGAGATCGATGAAACCATATTTTCCTTCTTCCTTGAAAACCCCGTATCCATTTAGGAATGGTTTCAGTTCTTCGTACTTCGGTTGAATCACAACTTTTCCTGTTGAGTCGACTGTTCCCAATTTATTTCCAAGCAGGACATTCGCATACCCTTTGTAGAAATAACCAATACTGTCGTAAACCATTGGAACAATAAATTTTCCAGTGCTATCGATAACCCCACTTTTCCCATCTTTAATAACCTTGCTTCTTCCATTGAAAAAATAAATGGCAGAACTTGAAACGGGTGGAAAAATTTCTTTTCCTAGAAGCGTATAGCAACCATTCAGTCCATCTTTTTCAACGGTAAAAAAATGGTTTTGCAAATGGAAAACCTCGGAATAAATCGGTTTAAGGATTTCATTTCCCAATGAATCAACCACTCCGGTTTTTCCATCTTGATCTTGTGTTTGGTAATAGCCACCGCCGAGGTTGAAGAAAAAATAATAATCATTTGGAACAATAAATTTTCCGGTTTTGTCGATCAATCCATATTTGTGATTGAGGCTTACGATGGCACGATTGTTTTCAAAATCGTCGGCCACATCGAGAATTGGAGCGATGACACGTTTGCCTGTTTCATCGAGATAACCATATTCCCCATCGATGGAACGACAGCGTGCGAGTCCATTGAAGAAGCGGTACATTCCCGAACCTGCGCCAAGATCATCCACAAGGATTTTTCCGGTTTTGTCGATGATGGAAGCCTTTCCTTCACGTGGCGAAACAATGGCTTTTCCCTCACTGAAAGCGACTCCGTAAGTGAAAGTAGGTTGTATTATAATATTACCATTCTTGTCAGCATAGCCATATTTATTCCCCTTTTTTATGCGAAACATGCCATCACCAAATACTGGTAATTCGTCAAAAATCGGTTCAATAATAATTTTCCCTGTTGTGTCGATAATGCCATATGTTCCAACGGCAATTGGAGCTTCGCCATCCACATCAGGTGTTGTATCGCAAGGAGCGCCGGGCGAACGTAGGAAGGGATAATAGTATCCATTGGTAAAATCATCAAAAATGTCGTCATACTTTGGAGATAAAATAACTTCGCCTTTATCATTGATGAGACCTTTTTTTGAATTTCCTCCACCTTGTATTAGGGAAAGCAGCATGTTTACTTCATCGCTGGTGTCGTTCTGAATTACGATTGCACCGCGACCAATCATATCCTTAAAATCCTGCATGACGACAGGACAAACAATTTTTCCATCTTGGTTGACTAATCCCAGTGCTTTGCCTTTTTGCACAACGCAGAGTTTGTTGGTGTAATAAAATACTTTTTTGAATTGGGGTTTGAGAATGACTTTTCCACTTCCATTTTCCATAAACCCGAAAGCAGAATCTTTTTCAATAATGCAGCAGGCGGAACTGAATGGAATAACGGAATCGAATTGGGGTTCAACAATATATTTTCCATCCTTGTCAATGATACCATATTTTCCATTTTCCTTCACGACCGCGCTGCCGCGGATGAAGGACCATGCAACTTCAAATTTGGGTTTTACAATGTACTTTCCGTTTTCATTGATATAACCGTATTTATCATTCTCCTTAACGGGAGCACGGAATTTGCCATTACTGCCGCATGAGCTAATCAGCACGAGCATAAAAATGGAGAGAAGAAGTTTTATAAATCGCATAGGTAAAGATAGACTTGAGTTCTGAGACAAGCGCAGCGAGATAAAAAAATTTTCTGTCAGGCAAGTTGAAAGGGACTTGATTTTCGCTTTGGTATCTTAATATTAATTCATTTTTAGTGATTAATATCACTCTTGCATCGGGTCGATAATACCCATCGAAATATTTTCGTAAATTCATAAACTGATTTGAAGATTGAAATGAAAAAAATATTTTTTGTTCTAATTTTTGTGCTTCCGCTTTCATTGTTGGCACAGTTGGACAAGCTAACCCCTGGATTGAGCCTGCAGGATTTCCGGAGGATTTTTCCCTCTGCAATTCCGGATTTACCTGCCATGACCTGCAACATGTATAAGAATGATACGCTGCTTGGAATACCGGGTGAGTCGCAATACACAGCAGTCAAGGATTCTGTAAATCAATATGCCTTTCGATCTATTTTATTTTCAGGACCTAGTTCTGATTTCCCAAAGGCGGACAGTGCGGAACTCCTTCATTTGATTAGATCAGCTCACGAACTTACAGGCCATTACTTGGATATTTTTGGTTCGCCAACAATGGAAAAAAGTATTTCTCCAAGAATTTCAATAAAAGATTTGACCGACCCGAATGTTTATTCTGCTATTTGGAATAAGCCAGACGGTACAATAAAAATTCTTGTACATCAGGATACGGAAATTGCAAACAATATTAATGCGGAAGGTAAAAAAGTACACGAAAAGAAAATGAAGTGTGCAAAATATGTGCTGGAGGTTCAGGCAAGTGGGAAATGGTCAAAGCTTCGTATTGATTTTGAAATTGGAATTACCAAGGATCAATTTCGTGTGCTCATGCCTATTTACGCGGAGCAAATGAAAAATTTTCCTGATTGTTGGACTGTGAAGGAATCAGTTTTAGCAGGTGAATCAGAATGGCATATGTGGTTTCTGGAAAATGCACTTGCAGGCTTTTCATATGACAATTATTGTGGAGATGCCTATTCGGGAACAAATAAAGCCTGTTATCCAATTCTTATTAATAAGGCAAAACAATTTTTGGCAGAGGGGGAATTGGCATATGGCCAACCTATTACGCTGCAAGTACCAGCTTCGGATGCGTATACTCCGATCAAAAAAGTTCCAAATGAGTTTTTTTACGACTATGTTTATTACAATGCAGAATGGAAAATGGATAAGGGGAAAAACTTATTTATCCGTTTACATGAAAATGGTGGGAAAGGCGAGGCATTCTTGCACTTGGAAGTTTATTTTGGAACTCGCAAAGATTAATTTACTCGAAACTTTTTAACCATTTTTCCGCCTCCGTTTTGCTCTTGAAAAATTTTGCAGGCACAATTGGCTTGTTGACTTTTAGAAAAAAGTTCCCCATAATAGTTTGTCCGAGTGTATGAATGAGGAAAGCTTCTGCTTTTACAAAAGCTCTATGAGGAGCTGATGCAATAAAATCTCTAACGTCTTTCGTTGTTGTCGTGAAAGGTTTTGTAACACTTAAAATCAGAACTTTTTTTGTGCCGACGAGTTTTTTTATTTGATTGTAATTTTCTTGAATATGCTCAACTTCATATTCAAAATTGTCACAGCAATCGATTTCAATAATACCATCAGCCCTCTGAATAATAACGGAGTGACCAAGATTGATATCTGGTAAAGTGGAAGAATTGATTTTTTCTTTACGAATCATGTAGGGGGTGATTCAATAGAAGGCTTATCAAAAGTGATTTCGTATAGCTAATCTATGGTAAATCATTTGATTTTTCATATTAATTTTTCGAAAGCTTGAAATTGTATTCCAATCAGCATGTCGATAGCTGTAATCGTTTTTTGATTTCAGCTGGCTGTGAATCATAAATAGCCTTAAAATTAATTTCCAATTCTTCTTCTGGATGATCCAGTGATATGTTAAATACATCACCGTGTAATTTTAAGTATGGTGCACGAAATTGTCCCGCCTTTTTATAATAACTTTCCTTTGTCAAAACATATTTTTGATTCTGCACCTTGTCCTGATCAGGCAAAAGTTCATAGCCAAGGTTGTAATTAAAGGCAACAGCTCGTGTGTTTTCTTTTAGCACTTTGATGTAGGTTCGGTCAAGTCCTAGTAAAAATGAAATTTCAGTTAACATCAAGGAAGCGGCTAGCGGTGCTTGAGTTTCCAACCATTTTTCTTCCCAAATAAAAATGCCGCCGTTTTGGGTTTCTTTTTTTTGCCAGTCAATTCCCGCACCATATATCAAGCCAATTTTGTTGCCTTGGTACTCAATGATAAAATAGTTGTTGTGTAAATTGTTGATGGAAAGAAACCATTTTTCCTGTTGTTCCTTGGAAATCTGTTCACGGAATTCCATGTACTGGTTGATCACAGAAGAATTTCTGTGCATTCTCACCAATTCAATATCTGAATGTTGGAGTCGGATAAGTGTAACGCCAAATCCGTGGATTATCATACTTCAAATATAGGGATTCAATTATAGGATTTCCGAAATGAACCAAGAAGGTCGACGACTCTGGAGGTGATAAATTTTATACATGTATTGTCCGATAATTCCCATACAAAACATCAACAGACTGGTCGAGAAAAGTATGGCAACAATTTGTGCTGTGAATCCTAATTGAATGTGTGGCGTCCTGAATTTGTGAATGATAAACCGAACACCAATTGCAAAAGTGGTGAGTGAAGAAATCAATCCGATCCATGTCATCATCTTCAGTGGAATTGCAGTGTAGTTGACTAGAATGTCAAAATACATCATGATCAATCGGTACATGGTATATCCCGATTTTCCAGCTTTGCGTTCGTGATGTTCGACTTCGACTGTTGCAAAATGAGTTGTGTACCAATGAAGAATTTCATCAATAAATACATTCGATTGGTATTTATGGTAAACAACTTTTTCAACTAGCGCTTTTTTCATCAGTCGAAAGGAACTTCCCATTCCAAGATTTCCGCCAACCATTTTCGAACTACGTTGTATAAAAAGACTACCCGCATTCCGCGTTGAACTGTGTTTCTTATTGGTATTGTAAATGCCATACACGACATCGACATTTTTAGAATGGAAAGCCTCCAACATTTTAGGTATCTCAGAAGGAGGATGTTGTAAGTCATCATCCATCGTCAATACCAAATCGCCCTTCGCAAAACTGAATCCGCAAACAAGTGCATTGTGTTGTCCGAAATTTCTGGAAAGTTGAACGCCTCTTATTTCTTCAGGGTGCGCAACTTTTAATGAAACGATTTTTTTCCAACTCTCATCCTTACTACCATCATCAACCAAAATGACTTCGAATTTTTGTTTTCCATTCAAACTTTTTTGGATTTGGGAAAACAATTCATCCAACGTTTCAGCGCTGTTGTATACAGGAATGACAATAGAAAGTAATTCAGTATTCATAATTTATCCAATGAGGAGAAAGCCTCCGTCCAAAGTAATATTTATTCCTGTGATCCAACGCGCGGCAGGGGAGAGCAAAAAAATCGCAGCATTTGCAACGTCTTCTGGCAATCCCACTCCGAGTGGATATTTGCCAATATGTTTTTCCATTTCTTCCTTCGACATTTCATCTGCAGCTTGGTCAAACATTGGTGTTTTTACCATGGCTGGAGAAATGCAATTTGCACGAATTCCCTGTGGATAAAGTTCCAGACTGAGCACTTTTGCAAATGATTCAATTGCCGCTTTTGATCCTGCATACAGTGTTCCACCTTTATGCGGATGTTGTCCGGAAATGGATGAAAGAAAAACAAGCGATGCGTTTTTATTCAGTTTTTTATTTTTCAAAATTGCCGCCATCATCAATACCGGCGCTTCGTAATTTATCTTGAGCGTTTCGTCCAGTTTTTTCTGATCGAGAAATTTTATCGGAAATGGTTTTACAGTTCCTGCACAATGAACAATTCCGTCCAACATGGGGATTTCATTTGCAAGATTTTCCCTTTCATGCTGCAAAAGAAGATCTGCAGAAATGATTTTATGATTTGCGCCGGATAAAAGAGAAATTGTTTTTTCCAACTCAGCGGAATTTCTTCCAGAAAGAAGGAGAGTAGCACCCATATTGCTGGCACTGATAGCAACTTGTCGGCCAATACCGGAAGAAGCTCCTGTTACCAGAATGGTTTTGTTATGAAGATGAAAAGGTGTTTCCGTCATGATCAAATTTCTGTGTTAAATGTACAACACATCTGGGCAAAGAATGTTTTCTGTTTCAAGATAGGCGGAAGCCCAAGAAAGTCCTACACCGAATCCAGAGAATAGCCATTTTTTTGGCGTTGAAGTTTGACTTTTCAATTGGGAAACAATCGTAAGGGGAATTGATGCCGAACTTGTATTCCCGAATTCAGCCAAAGAATAAGGCACTTTTTCGGAAGGCACTTTCAACTTTTTTCGGATCGTTTCATTCATTAATAAATTGGCCTGATGGAAAACGAAAAAATCAATTGATTCCTGATTTACATTGGAGAATTCCATCAATGTTTTAATATTTGAAGGCGCTTCCCGAACAGAAAAATTAAAAACATCGAGGCCATTCAACCAAAGATTTCTACGGTGGCGAACAATTCCTTTTTCAACTTCTTCCTTTATAAATGTTTTTTCATTAATCGGATTTCGAAGTCCTCCATCGGGAATGATAATTGCATTTGCACCACTTCCATCACTCTGTAAATTGAAAAATGATTTTGAACCAGAATCAAATTCAATTGCAGTTGCTGTTCCCGCATCGCCGAATAAGGGCCAAGTACTTTTATCTTCCGGTGTTATGGAATGCGATGAAATATCACCTGTCATTAACAATGCTTTTCTAAATCCTCCAGTGGAAATCAGCGAAGAAACAACTGATAGTCCATATACATATCCACTGCAACCAAGACTGATATCGAAAGCTGCTGTTGTTTTTGGAAGGCCAAGTTTATGTTGAAGTAATATGGAAGACGCAGGTAAAAAATGATCAGGTGATTGTGAAACAAAAATAACAAGATCAATTTCTGACTTTTGCCATTTCAATTCTTCGATTAATTTTTCTGCAGCGTGTTGGCAAAAATCCGCCGTAGTCATTCCTGGACTTGCAATATGCCGTGTTGTAATTCCTGTTGTGCGGATTAATAAATTTCTTTCCGCTTCAGAAATTCGTTCATAATCTCGATTGGATTCCATCGCTTTTGGAACAGCTGCTGCAATTCCTTTTATTCTCATTCCGTTGACAGAAAAAAGTGCCATCTCAGGTACGCGTTGAAATAAGTGTGTGTACGTCTCTCAAAGTTTCGCATTTGCGCAAATCTTCACCGCTCAAACTAACATCGTATTCCGTTTCAGAAAGGGCAATCAGAATTAAGGCATGCATCGAACTCCATTCAGGTAATTCACGATAATGCGTTTCTGGTTTTAAGGTTCCAGGTGTAAGCTCCTCAATTTCACTTTCAATTTTCCGAATGAAAACAGAAATGTCATCCATAATATTCAAGGTATAAATTCAAAAGTAACAATTTCTGTGCGGCCAATTCTAGAATTGAACAATCGTTGCCGCCCAAGATAATCCAGAACCAAATCCTGCCAACACCACTTTCATTCCTGGCTGCAGCCTGCCATTTTTTTGAGATTCATAAATGGCAATCGGTATGGTGTTTTGCACCGTATTCCCAAAATCCTTCATGCAATGAACAAATTTTGTTTCTGGGATACCCATTTTTTTTCTCAAAGTTTCATTCAGAAATGAATTGGGCTGATGAAAAATAAAAAGATCAATATCGTTTTGAGTCAAACTCGCTTTTGTCAAGAGTTCTTCAACCATGGGAGGCACAGTACGAATAGAAAAAAGGAAAATACCCATCCCATCCATAATGAGATTTTCATTGGCAGAAATATTCCCAAATTCATCCTTGATTTCTTCCGACGAATTATCTGTCAATGGAAAACGTGCAGCGCCATCTCGCACAATTATTTTTTCATAACCTTCCCCATCAGTTCCGAAAACAAAAGGACCGATATGCTCCTTTTCTGAATACCTTAATAGAGTGGCAGAGGCAGCATCTCCAAATACAAATCGGGAACTACGGTCATTTTCATGGATTTTTTTTGAGAGCGCGGAAACGGTAAGGAGTAGTACGGTTTTCGCTCCCATAGATTTCATAACACCATCCGCTAACCCGAGTCCATATACGTAAGCACTGCACCCAAGGTCAAAATCAATAGCCCCACAATTCTTTTTCAGCCCCAATTTTCCATGAAGGAAACAGCCAGAAGGTGGGCCATAAAAATCATGCTCAAGTATGGAGACAATCAAAAAATCAATTGTGTTTCTATCAATTTGGTGTTCAGAAAAAAGTTTTTCCGCAGCAGCAAAAGCCATATCGGAAGCAAGCTCATTTTTTTTTGCAAGGTGACGTTTTTCAACTCCCACTTTTAAAAGACTAGAACTTTTGGTATTGGGGAAATCCTGAAAAAAATCTTCGTTGGAATAGATTTTTTCCGGTAAATAATAACTGATTGCTTTTATTGTTGACGCCATTATGTCAAATGTAGGAAAAGGCTAGACATTTTTTTGGCAAGCAATACCGAGGAAAATCGGGTTGAGGATTTTGAGTCTTAAGGATTTGCTTTCGGGAGATTTTGGTTTTATCCTTTTTTGCTTTCTAATTTTTCCTTGAAAGCAGGAAGTGGTAACTGGCAATCAAAAATTACGCAGATCAAATCAAAAAAATGGAAGCAAAAGAATCATCAAGGATTTTCGTGAATTTCTGATCAAAATTTCCGACAAGTAAATTGGCTGCCAGAAAATAGTTGAAAGAAAAAATCGAAAATTGGCCTTTCAATTTCAACCAAATTCACAATATTCTGTTAATTCGGAGCTCAGATTTAGGCCTTTGGTCAAAGTATCTCTATCCCATTTCTCCTCTCATAGCCCGAGTTTTACCCATTTTTGAGGGGAAAAATCTAATAGTTTCCGACCATCCATTTATTGGTTCTGAAATCTGTCTAAAAATAAATTTTGCAGGATGTTGTTTATAAAGAAGAATTCTTACCTTTGCCCTCCCCAAAAACAGGATAGGGGTATATACTTTTAGCAAAAACTACTGATTATCAACAAACTGTAAAGTTCTCATGCCAACGATTAATCAACTCGTACGTAAAGGCCGGACCAAGACGCTCAACAAGAGTAAGTCTGCAGGTTTGGACAGCTGCCCGCAAAAGCGTGGTATCTGCACCCGTGTGTACACAACGACACCGAAGAAGCCGAATTCTGCACTTCGCAAAGTGGCTAAAGTACGTTTGACAAACAAACTTGAAGTAATTGCCTACATCCCAGGTGAAGGACACAACTTGCAAGAGCACTCAATTGTTCTTGTTCGTGGTGGACGTGTAAAGGATCTTCCTGGAGTACGTTATCATATTGTTCGTGGCGCACTCGATACCGCAGGTGTAGAAGGTCGCAACCAACGCCGTTCAAAATACGGAACCAAAAGAGCAAAAGCTGGTGCTGCTGGAAAAGCCGCTCCGAAAAAATAATTTCATTTATAAACTGATTACCTCTCAATCAAATGAGAAAAGCTAGAGCAAAAAAACGACCACTTCTTCCAGATCCGAAATTTTCGGACATCTTGGTCACACGTTTCGTAAACAGCCTGATGTACCAAGGCAAAAAATCTACAGCGTATATTCTTTTCTACGATGCTATTGAAATCGTACAAAAGAAAGCAGATGCTGACGGATTGGAAACTTGGAAAAAGGCACTTATTAACGTAACACCAAACGTTGAAGTCCGTAGCCGCCGAGTAGGTGGAGCTACATTCCAGATTCCACAGGAAATTCGTCCTGAGCGTCGTACAGCACTTGGCATGAAATGGCTAATCAGCTATTCTCGTGTACGCAATGAGAAATCAATGGCCGCTCGTTTGGCTGCTGAGATCGTGGCTGCTGCAAAAGAAGAAGGTGCTGCATTTAAAAAGAAAGAAGATACTCACAGAATGGCAGAAGCGAACAAAGCTTATGCGCATTTCCGTCTGTAATTAATCCATTGTAGGGAAAAAAGAATATGAGCGATTTAGCATATACGAGGAACATTGGGATAGCTGCCCACATCGATGCGGGAAAAACAACCTGCACCGAGCGTGTACTTTATTATGCCGGAGTGAATCACAAAATTGGTGAAGTTCACGATGGTGCTGCTACAATGGATTGGATGGTGCAGGAGCAAGAGCGTGGAATAACCATCACTTCTGCTGCTACAACTTGCTTTTGGAAATACCGTAACAATAATTACAAAGTCAATATCATTGACACTCCTGGTCACGTAGATTTTACTGTTGAAGTAAATCGTTCTCTTCGTGTATTGGACGGATTGGTTTTTCTTTTCTCTTCAGTTGATGGTGTTGAGCCTCAATCTGAAACTAACTGGCGTCTTGCCGATAATTATAATGTAACCCGTATTGGTTTCGTCAATAAGATGGACCGTGCAGGTGCCGACTTCCTTAATGTTGTAAAACAAGTAAAAGAAGTTCTCGGTGGTAATCCTGTTCCACTTCAGTTGCCAATTGGTGGGGAAGAAAATTTCAAAGGTGTTGTTGATTTAATTAACAACCGTGGAATTGTTTGGAATGAAGCGGATCAAGGAATGACTTTCACAGAAGTTCCTATTCCTGAAGACATGCTTGCGGATGTTGCTGAATGGCGTGAAAAATTATTAGAATCAGTTTCTGAATTTGACGATAAGTTGATGGAGAAATTCTTCGACGATCCAAATTCTATTTCTGAACAGGAAATTCTTACAGCTCTTCGTAAAGCATGTATTGCGAACAAAATTGTTCCAATGGTTTGCGGTTCAGCTTTCAAAAATAAAGGTGTACAGACAATGCTCGATTACGTAATGGAGCTGATGCCTTCACCAATGGACAAAAAGGCTACAATGGGTACTGATCCTGATACAGGAGAAGAAATTTCCCGTAAGCCGGATGTTAATGAGCCATTTACCGCTTTAGCTTTCAAAATTGCAACTGATCCTTTCGTTGGACGTCTTGCATATTTCCGAGTTTACGCAGGCCGACTTGATTCAGGTTCTTATGTCCTGAACACTCGTTCTGGAAACAAAGAACGTATTTCTCGTATTTTCCAAATGCACGCTAATAAACAAAACCAGATTCCATTTATTGAAGCTGGAGATATTGGAGCAGCAGTTGGATTCAAAGACATAAAGACCGGCGATACACTTTGCGCTGAAGATCATCCAATCGTTCTTGAGGCGATGAACTTCCCAGAGCCTGTTATCGGAATTGCGGTTGAACCAAAAACACAAGTTGACTTAGATAAATTGGGTATTGCTCTTTCAAAGCTTGCTGAGGAAGATCCTACATTCCGAGTTCGTACTGATGAAGAAAACGCACAGACCATTATCAGTGGAATGGGTGAGCTTCACTTGGAAATCATCGTTGATCGTCTTCGTCGTGAATTCAAAGTTGAAGTAAATCAAGGTGCGCCTCAGGTTAACTTCAAGGAAGCTTTCACTGGAACTGTTACTCACCGTGAAGTTTACAAAAAACAAACCGGTGGTCGTGGTAAGTTCGCTGATATTAAATTCACAGTATCGCCTGTTGATGCTGACTTCGTTCCTGATGCAAAAAATGGAGGACTTCAATTCATCAATGAAATCAGCGGTGGAAATATTCCTCGCGAATTCATTCCTGCAATTGAAAAAGGATTCCGTGCATCAATGGTAAATGGTGTGCTTGCAGGTTATCCTGTTCAAACCATGAAGATTCTTCTTTCTGATGGATCTTACCACGATGTTGACTCTGATGCATTGTCTTTTGAAATTTGTGCAAAATCAGCTTATCGCGAAGCTTTGCCAAAAGCAAAACCTGTTCTTCTTGAACCGATCATGAAAGTAGAAGTACTTACACCGGAACAAAATATGGGAGATGTTGTTGGTGACTTGAATAAACGTCGCGGACAAATTGAAGGAATGGATTCAAGAGCAGGTATACAAGTGGTAAAAGCAAAAGTCCCTCTTTCTGAAATGTTTGGTTACGTAACGCAATTGCGTACGATTACTTCTGGTCGCGCTTCTTCTACAATGGAATTTTCACATTATGCTGAAGCTCCAAAAAGCACTTCTGAAGAAGTAATAGCAAAAGCAAATGGTAAGAAAACACAAAAAGCATAACGTTCTTTTAAATAAAAAATAATGAGCCAGAAAATTCGCATCAAATTGAAATCATACGACTACAACTTAGTTGACAAGTCGGCTGAAAAAATTGTAAAAACAGTAAAGAGTACTGGTGCTGTTGTGAGTGGACCAATTCCATTGCCAACGCACAAAAGGATTTTCACAGTTCTGCGTTCCCCTCACGTTAACAAAAAAGCTCGTGAGCAATTCCAACTTTGCAGCTACAAGCGTTTGCTTGATATCTACAGTTCAACATCTAAAACTGTTGATGCCTTGATG
Organism: uncultured Flavobacteriales bacterium; assembly: GCA_903873905.1. Classification (GTDB taxonomy): domain Bacteria; phylum Bacteroidota; class Bacteroidia; order Palsa-965; family Palsa-965. Next base: position 34,970 of record CAIQQJ010000014.1, on the reverse strand, counting down.
AAACTCGAATTGCCAAGTGGAGTGGAAGTAGAAATCAAAGTTCCATAGTCGGAATTAATACTAAAAGCGTAAACAACAATTCATAATAAATACAATGTCAGGTTTAATTGGTAAAAAAATAGGAATGACTAGCATCTTTGGTGCCAATGGTAAGTATGTACCATGCACAGTTGTGGAAGCTGGTCCTTGTGTTGTCACACAAGTAAAAACCAAAGAGAAGGATGGATACGAATCCCTCCAACTCGCCTTTGACGAGAAAAAGGAAAAACACACAACAAAATCAATGCAAGGACATTTCAAAAAGGCGAATACTACGCCGAAAAGAAAGCTTGTGGAATTCGATGGTTTTGATGGAGAAAAAAATGCAGGTGACGTTATTACAGTTGAGCTTTTCTCTGAAGGAGACTTGGTTGATGTAAGCGGAGTCTCTAAAGGAAAAGGTTTTCAGGGCGTTGTAAAACGTCATGGATTCAGTGGTGTCGGTGGACAAACACACGGTCAGCATGATCGTGATCGCGCTCCTGGTTCATTAGGAAACTCATCTTATGCTTCACGTGTTGTACCAGGTATGAGAATGGCTGGACGTACAGGTGGCAACAATGTAAAATCTCAAAATTTAACGATCCTTAAAGTGATGCCGGAAAAAAACCTTTTGATTATCAAAGGTTCTATCGCAGGTGCAAAAGGTTCTTACGTCCTGATCCGCAAATAAAATGGAACTCGCAGTATATAATACAGACGGAAAAGCAACATCAAAAAAGGTAATGCTAAATGATTCAGTTTTCGGTATCGAGCCGAATGATCATGCAATTTATCTTGATGTTAAGCAATATCTTGCCGCTCAGCGCCAGGGTACAAGCAAGTCAAAAGAACGTGCGGAGATTCACCGTACTACCAAAAAGTTGAAACGCCAAAAAGGTACAGGCGGAGCACGTGCAGGTAGCATGAAATCTCCTTTATTCCGCGGTGGTGGAACAGTATTTGGTCCAAAACCACGTGACTATGATATGAAACTGAATAAAAAAGTGAAAGCACTTGCTCGCAAGTCTGCACTTTCTTATAAAGCAAAAGAAAATAATATCATCGTTTTGGAAGATTTCAATTTTGAAACTCCTAAAACAAGTCAGTACACAACTATTCTCAACAATCTTAAAGTTGCGGACAAAAAAACACTTTTGATTCTTGGTGATATCAACAAGAACGTTTATTTGTCTTCCCGTAATTTAACTCGTGCGAAAGTTGTTACAGTATCCGAATTGACAACCTACGACATACTTCATGCAGGTAATATCCTTCTTGCTGAAAGTTCAGTTGCAACTATTGAAAACCTGCTTAAGAATTAGGCCATGAACGTTTTAATTAAACCGATAATTACCGAAAAAATGACATCTGGCGTTGAGAAAACTCCTCGCTATGGTTTTGTCGTCGATTCTAGTGCCAACAAACTTCAGATCAAAACTGCAGTTGAAAAAATGTATGGCGTTACAGTCGCTTCAGTAAACACGATGAACTACATCGGTAAAGTTCGAATGCGTTACACACGTGCAGGAATGCAAGTGGGAATCGCGAATCGTCACAAAAAAGCTGTCGTGACACTCAAACAGGGCGACCTGATTGATTTTTACAGCAATCTCTGATAATTAATAAACCTATAGAGAGAAATGGCACTTAAGAAATTCCGTCCGCTAACGCCCGGACAAAGACACAGGACCAATGTTACCAATGGTGACATTACCACTTCAACTCCTGAGAAGAGTTTATTGGCTCCGATTTCAAAATCGGGTGGTCGTAACAATTCAGGAAAGATGACGATGCGTTACATTGGCGGTGGTCATAAACGTATGTATCGTATTGTTGATTTTAAGCGCGACAAACATGATGTTCCTGCAATTGTAAAAACAATTGAATACGATCCTAATCGTACAGCACGTATTGCTCTTTTGGTTTATACCGATGGAGAAAAAAGATACATCATTGCTCCAAATGGACTTAAAGTAGGCATGAAAATTATGTCTGGTAAAAAAGCAATACCTGAAGTTGGTAATGCACTTTTCCTCGCTGATATTCCTTTAGGAACAATTATTCATAACATTGAATTACGTCCAGGACAAGGAGCAAAAATTTCACGAAGTGCAGGGTCATTTGCACAGCTAAGTGCACGTGAAGGTCGTTTTGCAACACTTCGCCTTCCTTCTGGTGAAACACGTATGGTACTCGTTACATGTCTTGCTACAATCGGAACAGTTTCTAACTCTGATCATAATTTGCAGAGTGATGGAAAGGCAGGCCGTAACCGTTGGCTAGGTCGTCGTCCTCGTACTCGTCCTGTTGCTATGAATCCTGTCGATCACCCTATGGGTGGAGGAGAAGGTCGTGCATCTGGTGGACATCCACGTTCTCGTTCTGGTAAGAAATCTAAAGGACTAAAAACCCGTTCACTGAAAAAAGCTTCGAGCAAGTATATCATTGAGCGTCGCAAAAAATAATTAAAAAAAGAAAATGGCACGTTCGCTGAAAAAAGGTCCCTTCGTGGAACCATCATTGGAGAAGAAAATCGTTAACATGAATGCTGGCGGCAAAAAAGCAGCTATCAAAACATGGTCACGACGATCAATGATCACTCCTGATTTTGTAGGTCACACCTTCGCAGTACACAACGGAAATAAATTTATTCCGGTTTATGTTACAGAGAACATGGTTGGACATCGTTTAGGAGAATTTGCTCCAACACGTACTTTCCGTGGTCACTCAGGAAATAAAGACAAGGCTACAGGAGCCAAAAAATAAAGATTCAAACGACAAGAAAATATGTCACGCAGAAAAGAACTTGTAGCGAACGAACGTAAAGAAGCGATGAAGACCACCTACATCGCACGCCTTCGCAATTGCCCAACATCGCCACGCAAAATGCGCCTTGTTGCAGATATCATTCGTGGAAAAGAAGTTTTCAAAGCCTTGAATATCCTTCGCTTTACTGAAAAGGATGCAGCAGGTCGCTTGGAGAAATTACTTCGTTCTGCAATTGCTAATTATGAAAAAAAATCAGGTGGCACCGCACAGGCTGATGAATTGTTTATCAAAACAATCATGGTTGACAGTGGCGCTATGTTGAAAAGAATTTCGCCTGCACCGCAAGGTCGCGCTCACCGAATACACAAGCGTTCAAATCACGTAACGCTTATCATAGATCAAGTTACCAACGCATAATTATCACAACGAAATAAGTACCAAGAATGGGACAAAAAGCAAATCCGATCGGCAACAGGCTGGGAATCATACGAGGTTGGGAATCCAACTGGTATGGCGGCAAACATTATGCTGACAAATTGGTGGAAGATGAAAAGATCCGCAATTACTTGAAAGCACGTCTTGCGAAAGGCAGTATTTCAAAGATTGTGATTGAGCGTACAATGAAACTCATCACTGTTACTATTCATACTGCACGTCCGGGTATTATTATCGGAAAAGGTGGTAAGGAAGTTGATAAGTTGAAAGAAGAGATCAAAAAACTTACGAAGAAAGAAGTTCAAATCAATATTTTCGAAATTAAGCGTCCTGAACTTGATGCACGTCTTGTTGCTGATAGTATCGCTCGCCAAATCGAAGGTCGTATTTCTTTCCGTCGTGCAGTGAAAATGTCGATTGCTTCAACCATGAGAATGGGAGCTGAAGGAATCAAAGTAAAATGTTCCGGTCGTCTTGCCGGAGCGGAGATTGCCCGAGTTGAAGGTTATCATGAAGGACGTGTTCCGTTACACACGCTCCGTGCTGATATCGATTATGCTCTTGCTGAAGCCCACACTTCTTATGGCCGTATCGGTATAAAAGTTTGGATCATGAAAGGCGAATTGTATGGCAAACGTGATCTTTCTCCAAATGCGCAAACATCAGTTCGCGAGAAAAAGACACCAAATAATGCAGGTGGAGGACGTGGAAATCGTCAACGCCGAAATAATAACAATAGCCGCCGAGAAGGTGGATCTAACGAGAGTAAATAATTACAGGGCGATTAATATCATCCCGCTATAACGACAAAGAATCATGTTACAGCCGAAAAGAACGAAGTACAGAAAGATGCACAAGATGAAAATCCGGGGTAAAGCTACGCGCGGCACTCAGCTTTCATTTGGATCTTTTGGTATCAAAGCAATTGAAGAATGCTGGATGACCGGCAAACAAATTGAAGCAGCCCGTGTTGCAATGACACGTTTCTTGAAGCGTGAAGGCCAGGTTTGGATTCGCGTATTCCCTGACAAGCCAATTACCAACAAACCTGCAGAGGTTCGTATGGGAAAAGGAAAAGGAGCTCCTGAGTATTGGGTTGCTGTCGTAAAATCAGGAACCGTGTTGTTCGAAGCCGAAGGTGTACCAATGGCTACTGCAAAAGAAGCACTACGTCTTGCTGCACAAAAACTTCCGATTGCTACAAAGTTTATTGTACGTAACGATTATTCAGCTGAAAACGCATAATAAATTAATTCACAACAGTGATGAAACAGAAAGAAATTACCCAAATGTCATTGAGCGAAATTCAGGAAAAACTATCTGAAGAAAAAGCTACTTTGGTGAAACTGGAACTTAACCACACAGTATCTCCAATCGAAAATCCGCTTAAGATTCGTGGTTCACGTCGCACTATTGCACGTTTGAATACGGAAATACGTAAACGCGAAATTGCTGGTACTAAAAACTGATTGGTCGGAATACAACAACAATAAACATGGAACAGAAAATTGATCGTAGTGATCGCAAAGAAAAAACAGGAACTGTCATCAGTAATAAGATGACAAAATCCATCGTGGTTTCAGTAGAGCGTAAAGTGAAGCACGAGAAGTATGGAAAATTCGTGAAAAAGACTTCAACTTTCATGGCGCATGACGAAAAAAATGAGTGCAACATAGGAGATACTGTGCGTATCATGGAAACACGTCCATTAAGCAAAAGCAAATGCTGGCGTCTTGTTGAAATTATCGAACGCGCAAAATAATTTTTTAGGAAGAATAGTTAACAAATAGATCAATGATCCAACAGGAATCCAGGCTATCAGTAGCCGACAATAGTGGAGCAAAAGAAGTACTTGTCATTCGTGTACTTGGTGGTACTAGAAAACATTACGCTTCTATCGGCGACAAAATTGTTGTCACAGTAAAAAATGCACTTCCTTCTGGTAATACCAAAAAAGGAACTGTTTCAAAAGCTGTAATTGTTCGTACTCGAAAAGAAATTCGTCGTTCAGATGGATCCTATATTCGTTTCGACGATAACGCTTGCGTGCTTTTGAATGCACAAGACGAATTGCGTGGCACACGAATTTTCGGACCGGTTGCTCGTGAATTGCGCGACACAAACTATACAAAGATTATTTCACTAGCACCTGAAGTGCTTTAAAATATCATTGCAAAATGAGCAAGTTCAAAATAAAAAAAGGCGACACCGTTGTGGTAATTTCTGGAGCGCACAAAGATTCGGAAACACGTCGCAAAGTGGTATCAATTGACACGACTTCGAGTCGTGCAACATTGGAAGGAATTTCTGTGAAAAAGCATACCAAACCAAGTGCAAAACACCCCCAAGGTGGTATTGTTGATATGCCAGCAACAATTCATATTTCAAATCTTATGCTCGTTGGGCCAGATGGAAAACCAACTCGTGTTGGTCGTCGCCTAAATGAAAAAACAGGCAAAATTGAACGTTATTCCAAAAAATCTCAGGAGGCAATTAAATAATCATGACAACTGCAACTTACGCACCTCGAATGAAAAAGCATTACCGCGAACTAGTTGTTCCGGCATTGCAGAAGAAATTTAATTATAGTAGCCCAATGCAGGTTCCAAGATTGGAAAAAATCTGTATCAATCAGGGTGTTGGCGATGCTGTTGCTGATAAAAAACTGATTGAAGGCGCATTGAAAGAAATGGCAACAATCACAGGGCAAAAGCCTGTTGCTACTATCTCCCGTAAGGATATTTCCAATTTCAAACTTCGCAAAGGAGTTGCAATTGGAGTGAAAATAACATTACGCGGTGACAGAATGTACGAATTCCTTGATCGTTTGATTGCGGCATCTTTGCCACGTATTCGTGATTTCCGCGGAATCAATGTAAAAGGATTTGATGGTCGAGGAAATTACACACTTGGAATCACCGAACAAATTATTTTCCCTGAAATCGATATTGATAAGGTTAATAAGATTATGGGAATGGATATCACATTTGTTACCACGACAGGTTCTGATGAAGAGGCGCAAGCACTTCTATCTGAATTTGGATTACCATTCAAAAAATAGTAATTATCAGGATTAGTAAAAAATAACTATCTTTGCACCCCGTTTAGGGAAAAAAACATGGCAAAAGAATCAATGAAAGCCCGTGAAGTGAAGCGTCAAAAATTAGTTGACCGCTATGCTGAAAAACGCGCTACGCTTAAGAAAGAAGGAAAATGGATGGAATTGTCTGAGTTGCCACGCAACTCGTCAAAAGTCCGCCTTCGCAATCGTTGCAAACTAACAGGTCGTCCTCGCGGTTATAATCGCCAGTTCGGACTTTGTCGCAACATGTTCCGAGAAATGGCTCTTAATGGCAAAATCCCGGGAGTAACAAAATCAAGCTGGTAAAAGCACGCCCAGCACACATACGCAAGGAATTGCGTTTTGTATAATTATCCTGCGTGCGGGATAAAATATAAAACAGTTAAAAATGACTGATACAATCTCCGATTACCTGACTCGCGTCAGAAATGCTATCAAAGCAAATCACCGTGTAGTGGAAGTTCCTTCCTCACGCATGAAGAAAGAAATCACAAAGATTCTCTTTGAAAAAGGATATCTCCTGAATTACAAATTTGATGATGCTGTCAATTCTCAAGGCGTTATCAAAATAGCTCTCAAATATCATCCAGTTACAAAACAATCTGCCATTCGCGGTTTGTTGCGTATTTCTAAACCAGGTCTTCGCAAATATGCTGGCGTTGATCGAATTCCTCGTGTCCTTAATGGACTTGGTGTTGCAATTGTTTCCACGTCAAAAGGAGTAATGACTGACAAGGAAGCACGCAAAGAGAATGTAGGCGGAGAAGTACTTTGTTTTGTTTATTAATCGCATCTGAAGAACAAATATCATGTCACGAATAGGAAAATTACCGATCGCATTGCCTAATGGAGTTGAAGTAGCTGTCAGCAATAATAATATTGTTACAGTGAAAGGCCCTAAAGGTGAACTTAAGCGCACAATTGATCCTGCCATCACTGTGAAAGTGGATGCGGGAATTGTTACGCTTTCACGTCCTACAGAGCAGAAGCGCCATAAAGCACTTCATGGTTTGTATCGTTCGCTAATCAATAATATGATTACTGGAGTGTCTGCTGGGTATAAAAGTGAGCAAGAACTTGTTGGTGTTGGTTATCGTGCTCTTGCGAAAGGACAACAACTTGAACTTACACTTGGTTATTCACACAATATCGTTTTTGAATTACCGACAGAAATAAAATTGACAACAACCGCGGAAAAAGGACAAAATCCAAAAATTATCATGGAGTGTTCGGATAACGAACTTCTTGGATTGGTTTCTGCTAAAATTCGGTCATTGAGAAAGCCTGAACCTTACAAAGGAAAAGGTATCAAATACACTGGAGAGATACTACGCAGAAAAGCAGGTAAATCAGCTGGTAAATAATAATTAAGGTCTGACAATCCAACAAGGAAAATCCGGCAAAAACCGGGTATAAAGTCGAAAAGAAAATGGGAATCACTAAAATCGAACGAAGAAGCCGCATCAAGATGCGTATCCGTAAGCGCCTTACAGGTGTTACTGGAACACCGCGCCTGAGCGTATTCCGCAGCAACAAAGAAATCTACGCACAGATCATCGACGATGTGAAAGGCAGTACGATAGCAGCAGCATCCTCCCGTGAAAAAGGAATTGCTGGAACAAAAGGAAACAAAACCGAACAAGCTAAACTTGTTGGTGCTTTAATCGCAAAGAAAGCAACTGAAGCAGGTGTTGCTGCAGTAGTTTTTGATCGTGGAGGTTACCTCTATCATGGTCGCGTGAAAGCTCTTGCAGATGCAGCTCGTGAATCAGGTCTTAAATTCTAATAATATTCTCACGCAGAGAAAACCATAAGTAAAATGGCAGAAGTAAACGTAAAAAGAGTAAAATCAAGCGATATCGAACTTAAGGATAAATTGGTCGCGATCAATCGTGTAACCAAAGTAACTAAAGGTGGTCGTGCCTTCACTTTCACTGCAATTGTTGTAGTTGGAAATGAAAAGGGAGTTGTCGGATATGGACTTGGAAAGGCAAAAGAGGTTTCTGATGCAATTACCAAAGCTGTAGATGATGCTAAGAAAAATCTTGTGAAAGTATGTATCGTTAATGGAACGGTGCCTCATGCACAAGAAGGAAAATTTGGTGGGTCACTAGTTTTCTTGAAACCTGCTTCACATGGAACTGGTGTAATTGCTGGTGGTGCTATGCGTGCAGTTCTTGAGAGTGTTGGAATTACAGATGTCCTTGCGAAAAGCAAGGGTTCTTCAAATCCACACAACGTGGTGAAGGCTACTATGGATGCTCTCATGCATATGCGTGACGCTTTCTCTGTAGCTCAACAGCGCGGAATCACAATGGATAAAGTATTCAACGGTTAAAATAAAAAAATCATGGCTAAGGTCAGAATTACGCAGATCAGAAGCAAAATCGATTATCCTGAATATCAAAAGCAAACTTTGTTGGCTCTTGGTATAAAGAAAATGCACGGATCGGTTGAAAAAGAAGCAACACCACAAATCATCGGAATGTGCGCAGCCGTGCACCATTTGGTTAAAGTGGAAAATATTTAATAATACTAAGAAGTAGAGAAATGAATTTATCTAACCTGCAACCAGCAAAAGGGTCTACCAAAAAAGATGGTAAGCGTTTAGGTCGTGGCCAAGGATCTGGAAAAGGCGGAACAGCTTCGAAAGGTCATAAGGGAGCGCAATCACGTTCTGGCTATTCATCAAAACGTGGATTTGAAGGAGGCCAAATGCCGCTTCAACGTCGTTTGCCAAAATTCGGATTTACAAATATCAACCGTAAAGAGTTCAAAGGAATCAATCTTGATGCTCTTCAGATGTTGATTGAAAAGAAAAATCTTACTGTAATTGATACTGCAGCCCTTCTCGCAAATGGTCTTATCTCTAAAACAGATAAAGTAAAAATCCTGGGTCGCGGAGAATTGAAAGGTAAAGTTGACGTAAAAGTTCACGCATTTTCAGCCACAGCAAAAGCTGCCATAGAAGCAAAAGGCGGTTCGGCTACAACGCTCTAATATGAAGAAGTTCATTGGAACCATAAAGAATATTTTTGCAATTGAAGAATTGCGTCAACGTATTTTATATACGCTGGGATTTTTATTGATCTACCGTCTCGGTAGTTACGTAGTTCTCCCTGGTGTTGACCCAGCTGCATTGGCAAAATCACACACAAGTGACGAAGGTATTCTTCAACTCATCAATATTTTCGCAGGAGGTGCATTCTCTCGCGCGTCAATTTTCGCGCTTGGTATTATGCCTTATATTTCTGCATCTATTATTCTCCAACTCCTCACTATGGCGCTGCCACATTTTCAGCGTTTACAACGTGAAGGTGAAAGTGGTCGTAAAAAAATCAATCAGTATACCCGTTACCTAACTGTTGTTATTACTGCAATGCAAGCAGTTGGTTATCTGGCTTCTCAAGTGGAAAGCAAACAAGGTGCAGTTCCGGACGCAGGTCCATTCTGGTGGTTCCAATCTGTTATGGTACTCGTAACTGGTACAGTATTCGTTATGTGGCTTGGAGAAAAGATCACTGATAAAGGAATTGGTAATGGTATCTCTTTGATTATCATGATTGGTATTGTTGCTCGATTACCTTTTGCAATTAGTTCTGAATTTGGGTCACGACTTGAAGCAGAGGGTGGTGGATTGATTATGTTCCTTGTCGAGCTTGCAGTTTTACTTGTTGTAATTGTAGGATGTATCCTATTAGTACAAGGTACTCGACGAATTCCAATTCATTTTGCAAAACGAGTAGTTGGCAATCGTCAATATGGTGGTCAGCGAAATTACATTCCGCTTAAAGTTAATGCATCAGGTGTAATGCCTATTATTTTTGCACAAGCTATTGTAATGATTCCAATTCAATTGGCAGGATTTGCAAGCAAAGGGGGTGATGGAGAGGTTAGTTGGTTTGTTCGTGAATTTGGAAACCATTATGGATTCTGGTATAATTTATCTTCCTCGTTGCTTATCATTGTCTTTACCTATTTCTATACTGCAATCACTGTTAATCCAAACATGATGGCTGAAGAAATGAAACGTAATGAAGGTTATATTCCAGGTGTAAAGCCAGGAAAGAAAACTGCAGAGTATATTGACCAAGTAATGTCGAGAATTACTTTACCTGGTGCGATGATGTTGGCAATAGTTGCAATTCTTCCTGCTATCGTAATTCACTTTGGAGTATCAAACGAATTTGCACAGTTTTATGGTGGAACAAGTATCCTAATTCTTGTAGGAGTTGTTCTTGACACCCTTCAACAAATTGAAAGTTATCTCTTAATGCGTCATTACGATGGACTGATGAAGTCTGGTCGTATTAAAGGTCGGTCAACTGTTGGTGGTATGCAGCAGGCAACTGCTCAGTACTAAACTAGCTATGATCCATTATAAGACAAAAGAAGAGATTGAATTATTACGACTGAGTTCTTTACTTGTTGGCAGAACCCTCGCAATTGTAGCACGGGAAATTAAACCCGGAATTACAACTGCAGCTATTGATAAAGTAGCAGAGACGTTCATCATGGACAATGGCGGTAAGCCAGCGTTCAAAGGTTATCGTGGATTTCCTGGAACATTATGTGTTTCACCAAATTCTCAGATTGTACACGGCATTCCTGGAAAATATGTTCTTCAAGATGGAGACATTATTTCAGTCGATTGTGGTGTATTGATGAATGGTTTTTATGGCGATTCAGCTTTTACTTTCCCAGTTGGAAATGTGAAACCTGAAATATTGAAACTACTGCGCGTGACTAAAGAAAGTCTTTACAAAGGGATTGAAAAAGCAATCGCTGGTGGAAGGCTTGGAGATATTAGTGAAGCAGTTCAGTTTCATGCCGAGAGCAACGGCTTCTCAATTGTCCGCGAATTAGTGGGTCATGGTGTAGGAAAAAGCTTACACGAAGATCCGGAAGTTCCGAATTATGGACGAAAGGGTAGTGGACCGAAACTCGCAGAGGGATTAGTGATCGCAATTGAGCCTATGGTAAATATGGGCAAGCGAAATGTTCGTCAAGAAAGAGACGGATGGACAATCACTACAGCCGATGGACTACCGTCTGCTCATTTTGAGCATACCATTGCAGTCGGAAAAGAAAGTGCAGACATTCTGTCCTCGTTCGTGGAAATCGAACAAATATTAGAAGAACAATCCCGATAAGTTGTTGGGATATTGTAAAATATAAATGGCGAAAACACCAAGTATCGAGCAGGATGGAACAATCCTCGAATCACTTTCCAACGCAATGTTTCGCGTTGAATTGGAAAATGGTCATGTGATTACTGCTCACATCTCAGGCAAAATGAGAATGCATTATATCAAAATTTTGCCTGGTGATAAAGTGAAGGTGGAGATTTCGCCTTATGATTTGACTAAAGGACGGATTTCATACCGTTACAAATAATAAAGATGTTGTCCGAGAAGGCAACATGAGTAAAATAAAAGTTTAATACAACGCAAAATGAAAGTCAGAACATCAATAAAGAAAAGAAGCCCTGAGTGCATTATTGTACGTAGAAAGGGTCGTCTTTATGTGATCAACAAAAAGAATCCGAAATACAAACAGCGTCAGAAAAACTGATTTAGCTCGGTCACGGAATAATGAACACAAATACAACACGATAAATGGCAAGGATTGCTGGTATCGATTTACCAAAAAACAAAAGAGGCGAAGTCGGATTGACTTACATCTTCGGCGTAGGCCGTAGTACTGCCCGAAAAATTCTAACTGAAGCAGGTATCTCTTATGATACAAAAGTTTCTGAATGGAATGATGATCAATTAGGAAAAATCCGTACGCTCATTGGAGACAAAGTTAAGGTCGAAGGTGCTCTGCGTTCTGAAGTTCAATTGCACATCAAACGTCTGATGGACATTGGAAGTTATCGCGGAATTCGTCATCGACTTGGATTACCAGTTCGCGGACAAACAACAAAAAACAACTCGCGTACCCGTAAAGGAAAACGCAAAACAGTTGCCAACAAAAAGAAGGTAACTAAATAGGAAAACAATTAACAGCGAATCTTAAAATTGAAAAATTCAAGAGCGCTAAAATTGAAATAAAGTCATGGCTAAACAAGCAGCTACATCGCAATCAGGAAAAGGTGCAACCCAAGCAGGAAAAGCTCCCGCTAAAAAACGTGTCGTCAAAGTTGAGGCGATTGGTGAAGCACACATCAATGCAACTTTCAACAATATTATTATCACATTAACCAACATGACTGGTCAGACTATTTCATGGTCTAGTGCCGGTAAAATGGGTTTCCGTGGTTCTAAGAAAAACACGCCTTATGCAGCGCAAACGGCATCTTCTGATGCTGCTAAAGTGGCATTTGAAAATGGTCTTCGCAAAGTGAAGGTTTATGTAAAAGGACCTGGCGCTGGACGCGAGTCTGCAATTCGTACACTTAACCAAGCAGGCATTGAGGTAACAGAAATCATTGACCTTACTCCAATTCCACACAACGGATGTCGTCCTCCAAAACGTCGTCGCGTATAATTTTTATTTAAGTCTAACAACAATCAAGATATAACAGATGGCAAGATACATCGGTCCAAAATCAAAAATTGCTCGCAAATTCAAAGAGCCAATATTCGGCCCAGATAAAGCGCTCGAAAAAAAGGCTTACCCTCCAGGACAACATGGCCCTAATGCGAAACGTGCTAAAAAATCGGAATATGCTGTTCAGTTGACAGAAAAACAAAAGGTGAAATATACTTATGGAATTCTGGAAAAACAGTTCGCTCTTATTTTCGGTCGCGCATCACGTGCGAAAGGTATTACTGGTGAAGTGCTTCTTCAATTAATTGAAGCTCGCTTGGATAATGTGGTTTATCGTATGGGGATTTCTCCTTCACGTTCTGGCGCTCGTCAATTGGTTTCTCACCGTCACATTACTGTAAATGGAAATGTGGTGAATATTCCTTCTTACTCACTTGAACCAGGTGATGTTATTGGAGTTCGCGAAAAATCAAAATCACTCGAAACAATTACAAATTCAATTGGTACAGGAAGTAATTATCCTTGGATTGAATTTAATCCGACTGCACTTGAAGGAAAATTTGTGAATTTCCCTGAGCGCACACAAATTCCTGAAAACTTTAAGGAACAGCTCATCGTCGAATTGTATTCGAAATAATAATTGAAAGTGCCGGGCAGGGGCCGTAACGCCTGCTGATGTAAATAAAGTTTCAAACGAACAAGCATAAACTACAATGGGCATCCTAGCATTCCAGAAACCCGATAAAGTGATAATGATTCAATCAAGTGAAACTGATGGACTTTTCGAATTCCGTCCGTTGGAACCTGGTTATGGTATCACCATCGGAAATGCACTCCGCCGTATTCTTCTTTCTTCTCTCGAAGGTTATGCAATCACAACGCTTAGAGTTGATGGTGTTGAGCATGAGTTTTCGACTGTAAAAGGTGTAATGGAAGACGTAACGGAAATCGTCCTTAACCTCAAACAGGTGCGTTTCAAACGCCAGATTGAATCTACAGATAGTGAGAAAGTGGTTGTCAACATTACTGGCAAAACACAACTTACAGCTGGTGATATTGGAAAATTCACTTCAGGTTTTCAAGTTTTAAATCCTGATTTCGTGATTTGCAATATGGAAGCTTCCGTGAAACTTAAACTCGAATTGACTATCGAGAAAGGTCGTGGTTACGTTCCTGCTGACGAAAACAAACCTTTGAATGCACCAATCGGATTGATTCCAATCGATGCAATTTATACTCCTATTCGCAATGTAAAATATGCAGTAGAGAACTATCGTGTTGAACAGAAAACCGATTATGAAAAACTTGTTCTTGAGATCGTAACAGATGGTTCTATTCATCCGAAGGAAGCTTTGAAAGAAGCAGCAAAAATTCTGATTCATCACTTCATGTTGTTCTCCGATGACAAGATTACTCTTGACACAGTTGAGAAAGCATCTACAGAAGAGTTTGATGAAGATTCATTGCACATGCGTCAGCTTCTTAAGACCAAATTAGTTGACATGGATCTTTCCGTTCGTGCACTCAATTGCCTAAAGGCTGCTGATGTTGAAACACTCGGAGATCTCGTTTCATTCAACAAAAACGATCTTTTGAAATTCCGCAACTTCGGAAAAAAATCACTCACAGAATTGGAAGAACTTGTAGCTGCAAAAGGATTACAGTTCGGAATGAATGTTGCGAAATACAAATTGGATCGCGACTAAAATAAATTAAGGCGTGAATTGCGCTTCAACGATTAAAGAAAATGAGACACGGAAATAAAAACAACAACCTCAAGCGAACAAAGGCTCATCGTGGGTCGATGCTTTCTAACATGGCGAGTTCATTGATTATGCACAAGCGAATCAATACAACTCTTGCTAAAGCTAAAGCGCTTCGCTCTTTCATTGAACCATTGATCACACGATCAAAGCCTGTAACAACAAAAGTTGAAGACACGCACAATCGTCGTATCGTATTCAGTTATCTAGCTGATAAAGTAGCTGTTGCTGAATTGTTCAAAGAAATTGGACCGAAAGTAGCTGATCGTCCAGGTGGATACACACGTATTATTCGTTACAGCATTTCAACAAGTCCAAGTCCGTCTGCAAAACGCAGAATGGATAATGCAGACATGGCAATGATTGAATTGGTTGATTTCAACGAATTAATGCTCAATGTAAAAGGCGAAGGCAAAAAAGCAAAAACCACACGTCGTGGACGAGCAAAAGCCAAACCTGCTGAAGGAACAACAGAAACTAAAGCTGAAGAAAAAGGTGAATAAATTGTCAGCAAATTCATTTTAAGACCCAAAAGGGATACGGTATTTTTACGGTATCCCTTTTTTCTTAAATAAAAGCCTAAAAAATAGTGGACGAAAAAGAATCTAAATCACATCGACCGAAATACGTCGCGCTAGCCCCTGCAATTTTATTGTTGGAAGATGGAACCGTTTATCATGGTAAAGCTGCAGGAGCAGTTGGAACCACAACAGGTGAAATTTGTTTTAATACTGGCATGTCAGGATATCAAGAGATTTTTACTGACCCTTCCTATTTCGGGCAAATACTGATTTCTACCAATGTGCATGTTGGGAATTATGGAATCAAAGAAGAAGATGTTGAATCTGATTCCATTAAAATTTCAGGACTTGTATGTAAAAAATTCAGCGAAGTTTATTCCAGACCACTCGCACATAAATCCATAAAGGATTATTTTATGGAGGAAAAAATTGTTGGAATTTGTGAAGTTGATACCCGTGCGATTGTTCGACACATTCGTGATAAAGGTGCCATGAATGCCATAATCTCAAGTGAAAATCTTGATGTTGAGTCACTGAAAAAACAATTAGAGAAGGTTCCTTCAATGGCTGGTCTTGAACTTTCTTCCAAAGTATCTACTAAACAAGCATACACATCTGGCGAATCTGATTCGAAATTCAAAGTAGCATTGCTTGATCTTGGTGTGAAGAAAAATATTGTTCGATGTCTTGTTGAACGCGGATGCCATGTGAAAGTTTTCCCAATGAAAACTTCTGCACAAGAAATGATTGCCTGGGCACCAGACGGAATCATGATTTCAAATGGCCCTGGTGATCCAGGTGTGATGAGGGACGAAGTGAAAACGGTGAAGGAATTAATTGATAGTAATATTCCTGTCTTTGGGATTTGTTTGGGTCATCAAATCATTGCGCAGGTTTTCGGATTGGCAACTTATAAAATGCATAGCGGCCATCGCGGAATAAATCATCCAGTAAAAAATCTAATGACAGGAAAAAGTGAAATCACTTCTCAAAATCACGGTTTTGCTGTAAATGCAGATGACATTGCAAAAAACAAAGACATTGAAATAACACACGTTAACCTCAATGATAAAACGATTGAGGGTCTCCGCCATAAAGTGAAAAAAGTTTTTTGTGTTCAGTATCACCCAGAAGCTTCTCCAGGTCCGCATGATTCACGTTATCTCTTTGATGAGTTCGTGAAAAATATGGAAAGTGTGAGAAAAAAAGCTTCCGTATAAAAAATAATTTTCCTGATTTCCAGTTTCCAATTGGAAATCGGCAATTAATAATTTAATAAATCCTTTATGAGTTTCATCGCACAAATTCAAGCACGCCAGATCTTAGATTCTCGCGGCAATCCCACTATTGAAGTTGATGTAATCACTTCTACAGGCACACTTGGTCGAGCGGCAGTTCCATCAGGAGCGTCAACAGGTTCACACGAGGCAGTTGAGTTGCGTGATGGGGATTCGAAAATTTACATGGGAAAAGGTGTGTTGAAAGCGGTCAATAATGTGAATACAATCATTCGTGAAGAATTGAATGGTATGTACATTTTTGATCAAACACAAATTGATGCAAAGATGATCGCACTTGATGGCACTCCGAATAAAGGAAATCTTGGAGCGAATGCAATTCTTGGTGTTTCACTTGCTGTTGCACGAGCGGCTGCAGAAGAAGTTGGGCAACCGCTTTACCGTTATGTTGGAGGTGTGAATGCAACATTGCTTCCAATTCCAATGATGAATATTCTCAATGGAGGAGCACATGCCGATAATGGAATTGATATTCAGGAATTCATGATCATGCCTGTTGGAGCGGAAGTTTTTTCAGAAGGTTTGCGAATGGGAACTGAAGTTTTTCATCATTTGAAAAAAGTGTTGAAGGAAAAAGGTTATGCAACCAATGTTGGTGATGAAGGCGGATTCGCACCGAATATAAAAAGCAATGAAGAAGCAATTGAATATGTTTTGAAGGCAATTGAAAATGCAGGTTACAAACCAGGTGTAGATATTTTCATTGCACTTGATGCTGCAGCTTCTGAATTTTATGACGAGAAAAACAAGTGTTATGTTTTCAAAAAGTCTGATGGAAGAAAATTAAGTAGTGATGATATGGTTGCTTATTGGAAAAACTGGTCGGAAAAATATCCGGTCATTTCCATTGAAGATGGTTTTGCTGAAGATGATTGGGATGGTTGGGCAAAAATCACAAAAGCAATTGGTGATAAAGTTCAGATTGTTGGAGATGATTTATTCGTTACGAATACAGAACGACTTTCAAAAGGAATCTCGACAGGTGTTGCCAATTCCATTCTCATTAAAGTGAATCAAATTGGAACATTGACGGAAACCATTCAAGCGGTTCAAATGGCACAAACCAATTCGTATACGAGTGTGATGAGTCACCGTTCTGGTGAAACGGAGGATACTACCATTGCGGATTTAGCAGTGGCATTAAGTTGTGGACAGATTAAAACGGGTTCAGCATCGCGTTCAGACAGGATTGCAAAGTACAATCAGTTGTTGCGTATTGAAGAGCAACTTGGAGGATCAGCTCGTTACCTTGGAAAGCAATTTAAATTTATTAAGTGACCTCACCCCCGGCCCCTCTCCAGTGGAGAGGGGAGAAATATTTGAAGTCCGTTTCCTTTATTGGATGACGGACTTTTTTTTATTGGATCGACGGATGGATGAAATGAAGCGATCTGATTTTCAAAACTTATTTTTTTTGCCACCAAAGCACAAAGTCACGAAGGTTTACAGAAGATAAAATTCGCTTTTTTTCAATTGAAATTGTTGACTTTACGCCTTGTTGTATTCTTTTTTTTTGCGTGAGGGATAGAAGTGGAAAGTCTACCAACAATTCTGTTGGGAGACTTGTAGCGTATAGCCCGACCTTATTTTTCATGCTTTTATGATTGTAGTCAGGAAAGCATGAAAAATAAGGGCACGCCCAAATTAAAAATGTTTTGTTGACATGAAACATCTCAAAAACTTCCTAATTTAGAGGCTCTACATTTTTTAAAAAACCCAAGAAAAAAAAACGACGAAAAAACAAATTAATATGGACGCGCTTAAAAATAAATTCATTGAAAAAGCCAAGCCGATGGCGGCTGAGGTGAAAGCAATTATTAAAGAACACGGAGATGTAAAACTTGGTGAGTACACTGTTGCGCAAGTTTATCAGGGAATGAAATCCATGACTGGACTTGTAACAGAAACATCAAAGTTGGATCCGGAAGAAGGAATTCGTTTTCGTGGATATACCATTCCTGAATTACGTGAACAACTTCCGAAAGCACCCAATGGAACAGAACCACTTCCAGAAGGAATTTTTTGGTTGATGCTCACTGGAGATCTTCCAACAAAAGAAGAAGTTTATGCATTGGGAAATGATTGGGCACGTCGCGCGATTGTTCCTAAACATGTTTTTGATACACTTGAAAAACTTCCAGCATCAACGCATCCGATGACGATGTTCAGTATTGGTGTGATGGCCATGCAAACAGAATCTTTATTTGCAAAAGCATATAAAGATGGTGTAAACAAAAAAGATTATTGGATGTACACGTATGAAGATTCCATGAATCTTATTGCGCGCTTGCCTCGAATTGCTGCGTATATCTATCGCAAAAAATATAAGAATGATGTGCACATTGAACCGGATCCAAAATTGGATTGGGCAGCGAACATTGCACACATGATGGGCTTTGATGAATTTGATGTGAAACGTTTGATGCGTTTGTACATGACCATTCACGCCGATCATGAAGGTGGAAATGTTTCTGCACACACTACACATCTTGTTGGTTCTGCATTGGCCGATCCTTATCTTGCTTTTGCTGCAGGAATGAATGGTCTTGCTGGTCCTTTGCACGGACTTGCAAATCAGGAAGTGATTTCTTGGATTCTTCAAATGAGAAAAGAAATTGGTGCTGATCTTCCAACTGAACAACAGATTTCCGATTACATTCACAAAACATTAACTGACGGCCGTGTTGTCCCAGGATATGGACATGCTGTGCTTCGTAAAACAGATCCACGTTTCGCTGCGCAACAGGATTTCTACAATCGTTAT
Organism: uncultured Flavobacteriales bacterium; assembly: GCA_903873905.1. Classification (GTDB taxonomy): domain Bacteria; phylum Bacteroidota; class Bacteroidia; order Palsa-965; family Palsa-965. The sequence goes on along the minus strand of CAIQQJ010000014.1, from coordinate 15,822 downwards.
ATCAAAGCCGTAAAAGGTGTTGATCCGATTTGTGAAATTGTTCAGATGATTTATAAAGTGGCACCTCCTATTTTGGAGTCAACAGGAAAAATCAAAAATCCTTGGCCAAATGTTGATGCACACTCAGGTGCTTTGTTGATGCATTTTGGAATTACGGAGTTCGATTTCTATACCGTTCTCTTCGGTGTTTCCCGTTCACTTGGGGTTCTTGCTTCTCTTGTATGGGATCGTGCATTAGGATCACCTATTGAGCGTCCTGGCTCTATCACAACAGAAGGAGTCAAAAAGAAAATAGGGGCTTTGAAGAAAGCTTAGAAACCTCACCCCAAGAACCATTTTTTTGGCGAGGGAGATTGTTGAACCCTCTCCGAAGGAGAGGGAGGAGGAAATTTTCGAAAAAAATAAAATCCACTTCAGGAATGAGGTGGATTTTTTTTGGATTCAAAAATAAATTCAATCTACAATCGATGATTGCAAAAATCACTCCCCACCATTTTCCATTGACAGGGGTTCTGTTCCCACAACAATACCTTCCGCGATGAAACAGTCCAGTTTGTTTTCCAATTGCACAATCGTGTAGGCTTTCACAGATCCTTTTATTTTTTCAATAGATGCTAATAAAATGTTTCCGGCAAATCCTTCCATGCTCGAATCACGATTTGTGTAACAAAAATCATTCACTTCCAATTTCTTCACTTCCTTCATCATCAAAATTCGTTTTGTCATTTCCGGGTTGAGCGAACACCAGCCTTTTTCTTTCACCCAAATGGGATGATCTTCAGAAATGACGATGGCTGACTTTGGAAAAACCGACACTCCATTTCTGAACAAGGCTGCAAAATTCAATTTCACAAAACCATCATGTTCTGTCTGAAATGTTTTCAGCACTCGGGAGGAAACAAAAATATTTTTCGTGCGATTGTATGCGAGAACCGTGTCGCCGGATTTTAAATTCTCAATCAGAATGTCTTTTCCATTGGCCAAACGCACAAGTGTTCCGTGAGAAAGGCATGCATGGCAACCATTTTTTTTCGCCCATTTTCTATAGCTGTTTCTTGATTTACAAGAAATGTCCATGATGAGACAGAAAAATAAAATTGGAAGGAAAAGTTTAATTGGTTTCATATGGCTATTTCAAATATACTGAGACTTACAGCTCAAGGCCCGCAAAATAATCTGTTTTCAATCCAATTTTGTCACTTTTTAACCCTTTGTAATTATCATAAAGTCCGTTCAAATGGTAACTTTGATTATATGAATAACCCTCGTTTATTTTTGGTGCTTTTTATGTTATTGCCAGCATTGTTTTTTGCTCAAACGCCAAAGGCATTACCGAATCTCGATAATTATCAATCGGCGCGCTCGAATGGCCCGTTGCCAAAAGAATTTCTGATTTCCACTGCTGAAAAATATGAGGCAGACAAACAGAAAATCGATCAGGCGCAGGACAAGAAAATGCAGAAGGCAGAAGAGCAATTTTATTTGCAGACTAATTATTCTGTAGATCAAATGCGTTTCAGTGGAGAAGTTTTGGTGAATGATACCTTGAGTTTATATGTCAATCGTGTTGCAGATTCTCTGTTATTGAAACAGGATCCTGAGTTGAGAAAAAAAATTAATTTTTACATACTTCGTTCACCAGCTGTAAATGCATTTACAACGAACCAGGGAATTATTTTTGTGACGGTTGGATTACTAACGCGTTTGCATACTGAAGCGGAATTGGCATACGTACTTGCGCATGAAGTGATTCACTTTAAAAATCATCATGTACTTGTTGGCTATGAAGAAGGCGTAAAGGCACAAGAAGGAATTGGCCAGTATGATGAAACAACTTTTGAAAATCGTTTTCTCAAGCGTCACCGTTATGCGCGCGGTCAGGAATCGGAAGCGGATATTGAAGGATTTGAATTGTTACTGAATTCGAATTATGATCCACATGCCGCCATAACAGCATTCGACATTCTTTCCTTGGCAGATGCGCCATTCAGTGATACCACTTTTACAAAATCTTTTTTCGAGTCAAATTATTTCCGTTTCCCTTCCAAGTTTTATGTGGATACGATCAAAGCGATCAAACCACAAAACGAAGATGAGGATGATGATCTCGCTACGCATCCGAGTGTTTACAAACGTAGGAAGGTGATTGTAAAAAGATTTGGAAAACTTTCAGGAACAGACACAACCGGAAATAATTTTCTTGTTTCTGAATCGATGTTTAGGAAAGTCAGAGAGATGGCGCGTTTTGAAGAATGTGCAGAACATACAGCCGTTACAGAATTCAACGAAGCGATCTATTCAAATTATGCAGAACAAAAATATTATCCGCATAATCATTACCTCGATCGTGAAATGATTCGCGCGATGTATGGAAGTGTAATCAAGAAGAATAAATTATATTCATTAGATGATTTGTCCGCTTTGTTCGCTTCGCTTTTTGCTAGTGCATTGGAGGATGATGAAAAACCGGTTGGAGAGCAGGGAAGATTGGCTGCATTTATTGGCAAAACCGATGCTACAGGTTGGAATGTTGCTGCACTTAATTATGCATGGGAAGCACATTTGAGATATCCGAATGACAATGACATTACACTTTGGTGTACTGGATTGTTCCGCGAACTCACTTGGAAAAATGATCTTCGCATGAAGGATTTTGAAAAAACGGATAGTGTTTTTATTGCCATTGGGAATAAAGCAAAAGCAGACACTGCGATCGCGAAAAAAATAAAAGGTGATTCTCCTGAGGCACGTTTTCAAGCAGGCATTGATCATTTAGAAAAGGATTCGCTTGATCATTTTCATTATTGGCAATTTGCATTTATCAATGAATTGAAAGACTCTTCCTTTGTGCAGCAATTTCGACTCGCTGAACAATTTGCGGATAGCATTGTTGCATCTGATTCACTCTGGGATGAAAAAAGCAATCGTGAACAACGAAAAATACGGACGGTCAAGAAAAATGAATTCTCTGGTCCTCAAGGAATTTCAAAAGTTGTTGCCGTCAATCCGATGTATGTTGCTTACGACGATACCGGCGCCAATCAGGATGTAGATGTCAGCACAACACTTGCAGGCCACGACAAGCTTGTGGGTGAAATGAAAGCGAGTGCAAAAAAAGCAAATTTGGATTTGCAATTATTGGACAGTGATGATTTGGATACAGGAAGCGTTGAGCGTTTTAATGATTTGGTAACTGCAAGTGAATGGTTTGATCAACGTCAGAATTACAAAGACAATCAGATTCTTCCTTATCCACAGGAAAAAATGAAAGCGATGGCTGCGAAATACGGAACAAATTATTTCATGTGGTCGGCTTATCTAACGTATAAATCAAAACGCCATTTTACATTTTTCAGAATTTTGAGTCTTGCTGCATTGCCAATTGCGCCACACATTGCCTATCGTTTGGCTACTCGACAAGAAGATGTGTATTACATTTCCATTATTTATGATGTGGTAACAGGGAAACCTGTTTATGTTCAACGAACTGAAATGTTGAATCAGAAAGCAACTGATGCAAGATTGCGATTACACGTTTTTGATTTGATGCGCACACTCACTACTCCTAAAAAGAACAAGTAATGAAAAAGTTCCTGCTTATTTCGGCGCTGTTCTTTTCAGCGAATTTTCTAACTGCAACTCCTGGAACGGGAGGATATCTTGGTCACCGATTGATTGTTGGCGCTGAAGTTTCCTATTCTCCATTTTTTACATCGATACAGGATTTTTATACGCGATATAATTTTCAATATGGTGGCAGTGTTAATTGCATCGTCAGTCGACGTTCTCAGTTGGGTGTGAATTATAATATGTGGTCGCTTGGAGGAAATCAAGTTTTCGATCATAACCTTGTTGCGAGTGATCGTGTAAAGGGAATGGAATTTGGAATGAACATTCGCACCTTCCGGAAAAAACGTGGAGGTATTGCGCCCATTGGAAAATTCTATGACATCGGTTTGAATTATTCCCAGAATAAATTTTTTCCTGGAAATGATAATCCTGGTTCTTCAGATCCCAATTATGATCTTTCAAAAATGACAGAAATTCAAATGGCTCCGCATGTTGCATTTGGTACGCAGATGGTTTTTTGGAATCGTGTGGTGGCGAATACAGGAGTTAGATTTGCTTATCCGATTTATCAGAAAACTACAAATGCCGTTGGTGATTTTATGCAACGCCGCCTTGCCAATAAAGAATATTGCTCTGTGTTTTTTGGCGTGGGAATTCTTTTGTAAAATCAAAATCACTTCTGAAAAAATAATATTCAATTATTTTTTTGCCACTAAGGCACAAAGGACACGAAGGTTTCAGGAATTTGAGATTTGTTTTACAAAAGACCTTGGTGATTTTGTGTCTTTGTGGCAATTCTTTTTTTTGCGTGAGGGATAGCAGTGCCACATAGTGGTCCCTTCGGGAGAAAGCCCGGATCCCAACAGTACTGTTGGGAGAGGACTTGCAACGAATAGCCCGACCCGACGCAGGAGGGACACGCCCTAATGATTACAGATTGTTCGATTATCCAAAAGGGACCACTATTGGGCAGATTACCAAAGAAAAAAAGGTTCAGTCCTCAGTCTGGAGTTGGCAATCAATAAATATTGAATGGATAATTTGTCAGACTGAGGGTTTTTTGTCAAGGGAAAAAGTTCTGACTTACTGAAAAAAATCCTGACAAAAAATGTTTCGAAGGCAGCACATTATTTCCCCGTTCGATTCTTCAAATCATCGGCGCCGGATTTTGTTTTTTCATCGCGAGTGGCTTTTTTGTTTCCGAATGTATAACGAAGGCGAACATAAAACCTTGGTGTTTCAGGGCGAGTGTATAGGTGAAGATCCTGATTCTGATAATTAACGCTGATGTGTGTTCCTGTGGTGTTGAAAATATCATTCACAACAAAATTCACAGAAAGTTGTTTGTTGAAAAATGATTCTGAAATAGAAGCACCTGATCCACCTTTTGCTTGCATGTGAAAAATTCCATACGTGCCGGGCGATTGATACCAAGCCCACATTTGCAATTTCAAACTTTTTGGAAGTGTGAATGTGAAAGTGGAAGAGCCATTAAACATCCAATTCTCATTGTTGTATTGCTCACCGAAAAGAGGGGTGTTAACTTTGTTGTAAGCTTCGTTCATTTCCAACTCAATCATGAACCAATCACGTACAGGAATTGGAGATGAAACACCGAAATAAGCATTGTCGACTGTATTCAAATTTACAGTTGTCATGTAACCAATTCCTGTTGAATCAACTTGGTTGGTTACGTCTGTCATTCCATGTTTTGTTCTTCCTATACCTGCTGTGACATAAAGCGCATCCATATAGGAATATGTCAAATCCATGTTGTTGGAAATTTCCGGTTGTAAATAAGGATTGCCTTGGTTGTAAGTGAATTTGTCGAGATAAAAAAGAAATGGATTTAAATTCTGATAACCCGGCCGATTCACACGACGCGCGAAAGTAAAATTCAAGGAATTTTTTTCATTCAGTTTCTGCAAAATAAAAATGCTTGGGAATAATTGCAGATAACTGTTTTTCAAATGTTGTCCAGTGGTTGGAGAATTTCCGTCAGAAATGGTTTGTTCTGCGCGAAGTCCTGCTTCCAATTGTAATTTTCCATAATCAGCATAGCCTGTTGCGTATGCTGCATTGACTTGTTCCTTGTAAATGAATTTATTCGATTTCGTTGTGTCATTTTCCCAAATCTGGTTGTTCATCACGTCGAACCTCAAATCGTTTGTGGTTTCAACATAACTGCTTTTGATTCCGGTTTCAACTTTATATTTTTTCCCGAATGGGTGCGCATAATCAATTTGCCCAACCAGAATTCGAATGTCACTGAATGAATTGCTTCTTTGGTTTTCAGATGGCATAACTGTATTTCCAAATTGATTGAAATAATTCAAATTGAAATTCTGCAAGTCCTCATTTTTATAATTGATGAAATCCAAACTTCCGGAAAGCTCACGGCCATTCGTGTCAATCTTCTGATCGTAATATAAATTAGCAGCAACGTTTTTGTAATTTGATGTGTTGGTGTTTTTCTGATAGAGTTCGGTGGTGGTATCATTTCCAGCAGAAGACATCAAAGTGCTGTTGATCGCATTGTTTTTATCTGTTGCAAGCGAACCGTCCAATCGAGCGCCCCAAGTGATGTTGTGTTTTGCATAAAAATCAACACCCAAGCGCGCATTCTGTCCAAAAGGATTTCCGATTGTTGAATTGAATTGATGGAAATTGGTAGTGTTGTTATTGAAGGTGATGTTTCTGTCGATATAAAACCGTTCCAGGTAATTTCTATTGGCAGCATCGTACCTTCCATAAATATTGAATTTCTCTTTCGCATAATTGAAATTCAAACCGGTTTCGTATTTGGAATAAAATGCCTGACCGAAACCTGCGCGTACAGCGCCATTAAATCCTTGTTGTGAACCTTTTTTGGTAATGATGTTTAAAATGCCGCCGCTTCCCTGCGCATCATATTTCGCTGGCGGATTTGGAATGATTTCAATTTGCACAACGTCGGATGCGGAAATTCCCTGCAGATAATTCATTAGTTGATCGCCACCAAGAAAAGTGTTTTTGTCATCCACATAAATGAGTACACCCGATTTTCCACGCAAGGTTATTTTGCCATTCTGATCTACCACAACACCTGGAGCAGTACTGATCAAATCCCACGCGCTTCCGATAATCCGCACGGGCGAATTTTCCACGTTCATGATGAGCATATCGGGTTTCTGTACGAAGAGCGGTTGAATGGCTGATATTGTAACAGCCTCCATTTCTTTGGAAGGAGACATTATGATATCGGGCAAATTTATTTTTTGATCCTTTGCAAGATCAAATGGGCCTTGCCAAGTTTTTGAAAAACCTGTAAGGGTAACAGCAACAATATATTTTCCTTCCGTCAGATTGTCGAAAGAATAATTTCCACCATCATCTGTAATTGATCCTTTCACTAAGGTTGAATCAACAGCTTTCAATAATGTTACAATGGCAAATGGAACAGGTTTTTGATTCTGATCCAGGACTCGCCCAGAAAGTGGTAATTCTGTTCGGATAGTTGCATTGGCAAAACTGAAATAAAACAGAGCTGGTAAAAGAAAAACGAGATGTTTCATAAGGGTTTTTTAGGGGGAGTGGCGAAAAGCAAACAAAAGTACCGCTTTACTTTTAGAACACGAAGAGGTAACAGGCTGTTGTTTTGAAGTGTTCGTGAAAGTGGGAGTTCAATCATATAATCGAAAAGGGGATGAGGTAATTAAGTAATTAGGCGATGCAATCTTAATGATACATCACTTCATCTCTTATCATTTTTACATTTCCAGATACACATTTCGCTTTTACAGGTATATTTTAAGGCTATCGAAGTCCAAATCGTAATTCGTATATTCGTACGCATTTGTAATTCGTACAACCATGGCCCGTATCCTCATCATCGACGACGAAAAAAGTATCCGTCGGACACTTCGCGAAATTTTGGAATATGAAAATTTCAAAGTAGAAGAAGCTGCCGACGGACTCGAAGGATTACAGCTTGCGCAAAAAGAAAAATTCGACATTATTCTTTGCGATATCAAAATGCCGAAGATGGATGGAATGGAAGCGCTCGAAAAATTCATGGAAGTGAATGTTGATGCGCCTGTAATTATGATTTCCGGTCATGGAAATATTGAAACTGCAGTTGAAGCTGTAAAAAAAGGCGCATACGATTTCATTCAAAAACCACTTGACTTAAATCGCTTGCTTGTAACAGTAAGAAATGCACTCGATAAATCGAATCTCGTCACTGAAACAAAAACACTTCGCAAAAAAATCAGCAAGACTTTCGATATGATCGGAGATTCTGCTGCGATTAATTCTATTAAAGAAATGATCGAGCGTGTTGCACCTACGGATGCGCGCGTGCTTATCACAGGCGAAAATGGAACAGGAAAAGAATTAGTTGCACGATGGTTGCACGAAAAATCACAACGCGCGAACGGCCCTCTCATCGAAGTGAATTGTGCCGCCATTCCTTCTGAATTGATTGAATCGGAATTGTTCGGGCATGAAAAAGGAGCTTTTACTTCTGCCGTTGCTCAACGCAAAGGAAAATTCGAATTGGCAGAAGGCGGAACAATTTTTTTGGATGAAATCGGAGACATGAGTTTGTCTGCCCAAGCGAAAGTATTGCGTGCCTTACAGGAAAATAAAATAACTCGTGTTGGTGGCGACAAGGAATTGAAAGTGAATGTCCGTGTTGTTGCTGCAACTAACAAAGATTTGAAAAAGGAAATTCTCAAGGGAAATTTCCGCGAAGATTTATATCACCGTCTTGGTGTTATTCTCATTCACGTTCCATCGCTCAACGAACGAACAGAAGATATTCCATCGTTGGCAGATCATTTCCTGAAAAACATTTGTGAAGAACACAATATGCCTTTGAAAACAATTTCAAAAGAAGCACTGAAGGAATTGCAAAAAATAGCATGGACAGGAAATATCCGTGAATTCAGAAATGTGATTGAACGTTTGGTGATTCTTTGCGATAAGTCGATTACTGATAAAGATGTGATCGCTTATGCAAGACCAAAAGGTTGATACAGATTACCAATTGTAGGGTTAAATCCCATCTGGATGTTTGATTCTGAAAATCAAAACTTCCTTTTCTAAGGATCAATCTCTCTTAATGGTATTGTGACAAAAAACAAATCCAGTTTCCATTTTATTTCGCTTCGGGAGTGAATGATCATGTTTAGGAAACTGGATTCTTTTTTTGGCATATGTTTTTTGAGTTGATTGTCAAGTTCTGCTAAAAAGCAACTTTGCACACGTCCCATTTTCCGAATAGTGAAGGTTTTCTGTTAGGTAATTCATGATGAAAATTCCCCTTCCATGAGCCTTTTCTCGATTTTCATGATCAGTTGGATTTTCTATTCTTCGGTAATTGAATCCTTCACCTTGATCCTCCACAGAGAAACCGAAATAATCCTCATCGCGTTTGGCACAGATATAAATTGTTTTTTCTGGATGGCGTTTGTTGCCATGATCAATTGCATTCATGACAGCCTCAGATAATGCAATGTGAATATTTACAAATTTGGAATTTGAAATGCACCAGGTTCGCTTAATGAATTCCATGAATTGTTCAAAATGAACAAGGCCATGCTTATCTGAATTGATGACGAGCCAAATGGTATCTTCTCCCGAGACAAGGGTGTTTGTTTTGGATTGGAGAAAATGATTTGTGTTTTTTTTTCCGAGTGGTGTGGAAATGTTTTGCATAAAAATTTGCTTTGGGGTTAATAAATGAACTTTCTATGGTGGTTTACGGATTTGATAAACGGATGTTGCTACAGAGGGATGTTCTTTCATTCAGATGTAATAATTCTTGAAAATTTGTCGGATTCCATTTATTGGATGAATTGTTCTTGAGGAGGGATTTGACTCTGACGAAGGCTTATATTTGTACACTAATAAATTTCCTATGGCTAGAATAACTTCCTTCGAACAGTATCAATCAGAATACAAAAAGTCAGTCGAGAATCCTGAAGCATTTTGGGAGGAAATCGCGAATGAATTTTCGTGGAAGAAAAAGTGGGATAAGGTTTTGGATTGGAATTTCGAAAAACCAGAAATCAATTGGTTCATTGGTGGGAAATTGAACATCACCGAAAATTGTCTCGATCGTCATTTGGAAAAGCGTGCTGACCAAGTTGCATTTCATTTCGAACCGAATGATCCAAATGAAAATTCGCGTGCTATTACTTATCGCCAACTTTATGAAGATGTTTGTCGTTTCGCGAATGTTTTGAAAAGCAAGGGAATTAAAAAAGGTGATCGTGTTTGTTTGTACATGCCCATGATTCCAGAACTAGCTATTGCGGTGCTTGCTTGCGCACGTATCGGTGCAATTCATTCAGTTGTCTTCGCAGGATTTTCTGCTACATCTCTCGGCGGCAGAATTCAGGATATGCATTGTTGTGCTGTAGTGACCACTGATGGAGCATATCGTGGTGCAAAACCAATTCCAATTAAAGCTGTTGTTGATGATGCTTTGGATGTTTGCCCTTCTGTTGAAAATGTGATTGTGTACAAACGCACAGGTGAAGAAATAAAAATGATTGATGGTCGTGATACTTGGTGGCAGGATGAAATGAAAAAAGTTTCTGCAGAATGTCCTGCGGAAATAATGGATAGTGAAGACACACTTTTTATTTTGTACACTTCCGGTTCCACAGGACAACCAAAAGGTGTTGTGCACACCTGTGGTGGTTATATGGTTTACACCAAATACACTTTTGAAAATGTTTTCCAGTATAACGACAAAGAAGTTTTCTGGTGCACAGCCGACATTGGTTGGATCACTGGGCATTCTTACATCGTTTACGGACCATTACTTGCTGGAGCAACTTCTGTGATGTTCGAAGGTGTTCCAACTTTTCCAGATGCAGGAAGATTTTGGCAAGTTATTGATAAATACAAAGTGAATATTTTTTACACAGCTCCAACTGCTATTCGCGCATTACAAGCCTCGGGTTTGGATTTTGTGAATTTGTATAAATTGAATTCTCTTCGAATTTTGGGAACAGTTGGTGAACCTATTAATGAAGAAGCTTGGGAATGGTATCACAAAAATATAGGCAAGGGAAATTGTCCGATTGTGGATACATGGTGGCAAACAGAAACAGGAGGAATTTTGATTTCACCAATAGCAGGAATCACAAAAACAAAACCGGGTTTTGCAACATTGCCATTGCCAGGAGTACAACCAGTACTTGTGGATGAAAAGGGAAATGTGATTGAAGGAAATAATGTGGAAGGAAATCTTTGTATAAAATTTCCTTGGCCATCCATCATTCGCACAACGTATGGGAATCACGAACGTTGTCGCACAACTTATTTCACGACTTACGAAAATTTATATTTCACCGGCGATGGATGTCGACGTGATGAAGATGGATATTATCGCATCACAGGAAGAGTGGATGATGTAATGAATGTTTCTGGTCACCGAATTGGAACGGCAGAAGTAGAAAGTGCAATCAACATGCATTTCGATATTGTGGAAAGTGCTGTTGTCGGTTATCCGCATGATATTAAAGGGCAAGGAATTTATGCTTATGTCATTTCTACAAAAGAACATGATGATATTGAAATGTTGAAAAAAGAAATTCTTGCTGAGGTGACAAAAATTATCGGACCGATTGCGAAGCCCGACAAAATTCAGGTGGTGCGAGGATTGCCAAAAACACGCTCAGGAAAAATCATGCGAAGGATTTTGAGAAAAATTGCTGAAGGTGAAATTTCAAATCTTGGAGATACTTCCACATTGCTTGATCCAAGTGTGGTGGATGAGATTGTGAAAGGAAGAGTTTGATTTTGTCAGGCAACATTTGCTTGTATCTTTTCGGTATTAAACGCATTAGGAATATAAACCACTTTCCTATGAAAAATCTCATTTTCATTTTTGCAATTTTTGCGATCTCATTTGTTGGTAAAACACAAACCAATTCAACGGTAACAATCGGTGTTGAATACATACTTGCTCCGGGAGATTCGATTAGTAATAATAAAAATATTTTTATCGGACGCGTTCATTCAGGATTGAGTTCTGATGACATGAAGCTGATGATGAATTATTCAGGTCAACGAGTAATGAATCATGTTAAGAGAGGAGACAGCTTGGCCAATTATTGGATGCCTATCGGAAGAATTTATTCCTCTTCATTGACAGTAACGCATGTGAAAAACGCATCTTCCAATTATTTTTCAAGACCAAATTCCACCATTGATCTTTTGCCATCTTTTGATTTTTTGGGAAGGCGAACACAACCCAATAAATTCTATATGAAAAATGGGAATGCCTTTTCTTCAGAAGTTTCAATTTTTCCTGACTATCAATATTGTATTGGGGTTGATACAGCAATGTATCCTTCAATAGATGGGAAAAACAATAAGATTGTTGTGACGCCGAATTTCATGGATCCTAAAAAATCAGCGTTGTCATTTGTGGAGTCTTGGAGTTTTGATGCAGTGAGTGGCAAGTTTTCCAAGCAAACCAATTTCATAGGATTTTGGAAGAAAGAAATTTCACCTATTGGTGAGGGCTTAGGAATAGGGCCTGTTTTGGGTTTGGAAAACCCCGGTTCTACTAACAGAAAACGCAATGATATATTATTCAGGAAAAATGTGGTGACGGATGTTGCCATGAACTATTCGGAAACAAAAATGATGAATGATACGATTGCCAATAAATATTCCTATGAGGATTACAAATATGTTATGGAAGACCCGTTTGGAAACGTTCCTTCAGAAGACAGGACAAAATTTTTTGCTGCAATACTTTATTTCGCAATGAAAAATCCGCAAAATGTTTTTCCCATGAAGGAAAATGAAATTGATTCCCTTCATCCATTCAAATCTTTGCAATCCGTTTATGAACTTTTTCATTCAGTCGATTCAACCATTCAAGTGGAGGACCCAATGAATCCAGGGACATTTTTTCTTGCTCCTATTACATTTGAAACACCCATGAGCATGATTTACGGTTTGCGGTTTTACGAAGATTGGTATTATGATTCGAAAGAAATGGTGATGAAAAAAGTGGTAAAGGGAATTGGACTATTGGTTGAAGAGTATCACTGGGATGGAACTTCTGCCATTGTTGACAAGGGAATTTACATTAAGGTGAATTGATTTTATAAATTTGAAATAATGGAATACAATTTCTGGTATTTCTATAAAGCTGTTGTAGAGAAAATCAAGGTGACAAAAGCAATATTTGAAATTGACAAAAGCCATACTTCCCTTTAAAAACAAGCCCTATCTTTGATCAAACATTAGGATCATGCAACAACTCGCCGACATCACGCACTTCTATCTTCATGGAATTGAAAAACTTTCTGAAGAGTTGAAACATTTTCAGAAAGAAGAAGAACTTTGGAAAGTAACAGGTGATATTTCAAATTCCGCGGGAAATCTTTCCTTGCATCTCGTTGGAAACTTGAATCATTTCATTGGTACACAATTGGGAAAAACCGGTTATGTGCGCGATCGCGACAATGAATTTGTTTCGCGTGATGTGCATCGAGATGTTTTGTTGCGCATGTTGAATGAAACAAAAAGCATGATTGAAAAAGTGTTGAGCGAAATTACGGAAGAGGAACTTTTGAAAATTTATCCGCTCAATTCTTTCGGCGAGGGAAAAACTACAGGATTTGTTCTCCTTATGTTGTTGGGGCATCTCAATTATCATTTAGGTCAGGTAAATTATCTGCGAAGATTTTTTTCTCCCACAGCGCTCTAAAGTTTTATCATCAGAAATGTATCTTTTCAATGTTTCTGTATTATCATACAAAGCATTCCGAAATGTGAAAAGAAACTGATTATCGCAGTCCAACTTTCATGAAAACCTGTCAAAACTTGTTAATCTAAATTGCAATATCAGTTCTCCAAGTCTATCTTCGCTGAATTAACTAAATTGCCTCATGCCCGAACGGGTCGTAATCATACCGACGTATAACGAAAAAGAGAACATCGAAAAGATGATCCGCAAAGTGATGTCGCTGCAAGGCAATTATCACGTGCTGATTGTAGACGATGGTTCTCCCGATGGCACGGCAGCTATTGTTCGCCAATTGGCTAATGAATTTTCTGGAAGACTTTTTCTGGAAGAACGCAAAGGCAAACTTGGTTTAGGCACAGCATACATTCACGGTTTTCGCTGGGCAATAAAAAACGCTTACGATTATATTTTTGAAATGGATTGTGATTTTTCACATAATCCAGATGATCTCAATCGGCTTTATGCAGCTTGCACTGAGCAAGGTGCTGATGTTGCTGTAGGGTCTCGTTATGTATCTGGAGGGAAAGTGGAGAATTGGCCAATGAATCGGCTGTTCATGTCCTATTTCGCTTCTGTTTATGTGCGTATGGTCTTGTGGTTTGGCGTAAAGGATACCACTGCAGGATTCAAATGCTACAAACGAAAAGTTTTGGAAACAATCGATCTCGATAATGTCAAGTTTGTCGGTTACGCTTTTCAAATTGAAATGAAATACAGCGCGTGGAAACTCGGATTCAAAATCATAGAAGTGCCCATCACTTTTGTGGATCGTCTCGAAGGAGTTTCAAAAATGAGCGGAGGAATCATCAAGGAAGCTTTCATGGGCGTTTTGCAAATGCGCTTCAAGAAAATTACTCCTGCAAAGAACTGATTTTAGATTTTTCGATTTTGTTTTTTTTGGAGCAAACCACCTCAGTTTTCCCGTAACACTTCTCCTGCTTTCCGCTTTTGCATGGCAACCGCTGCAATCAGGGCTGTTTCAGACCTCATTAGTTTCAATTAATCAATGAAACTGACCAAGATCATGTAATCTCCTATATGAAAATGGGCAAATCACCCCTTCTGACATTTTCCTGACAATCACGCTTCATTCCTCTTCGTATTTTTGCGCAAACCATTTTTTATTATGCGCAAAGCAATTTTTTTACCGATTTTATTGTGTTCAATGCTGATGTTCAGTTCCGGAAAATCTCCAAAAGCTTGCATCGATTCCCCCAAAGAAAAACATTTGAAAAACCTTCGCATGCTGACCTTCGGTGGTGATAATGCTGAAGCCTATTTTTCTCCTGATGGAAAATCGCTCACCTTTCAATCCAATTATAAAAAATGGAATTTATCCTGCGATCAGATTTTTGTCATGAAAATCAAAGATGCAAAGGATTCAACTTATCTGCCTCAGCACATCAGCAATGGAGAAGGACGTACAACATGTTCTTACTTCATGCCCGATGGAAAACATATTATGTATGCATCCACTTTTAAAGGTGGAAAAGAATGCCCAGAAACCGGCGATTTACACAAGGGAGGAAAATATCTGTGGAATGTTTTTGATTCATATGATATTTTCATTGCCGATCTGAAGGGAAACATCACCAAACAATTGACCGACACAATTGGTTACGATGCTGAAGCTGTCGTTTCTCCAAAAGGCGATAAAATTCTTTTCACTTCCACACGTGGAGGCGATCTTGATTTGTGGACCATGAATATTGATGGCACCAATCCAAAACAACTCACGAATGAATTGGGTTACGATGGTGGTGGATTCTTTTCTGCAGATGGAAAAAAAATTGTGTTCCGCGCTTCTCGTCCGAAAACACCTGAAGAAATCAAGGAATACAAGGATTATCTTGCGAAAGGTTTAGTTGCTCCAGTGGCAATGGAAATTTTCACCATCAATGTTGATGGAACCGATATGAAACAAGTTACACATCTCGGCAAAGCGAATTGGGCTCCCTATTTTTTACCGGATCAATCCAAAATCATTTTCTCTTCCAACCACCAAAGCGAAAAAGGTTTTGACTTCCAATTGTTTTCCGTGAATTTGGACGGAACGGGAATTGAGCAAATCACTTACGAAAGCTATTTCAATTCTTTCGCCATGTTTTCTCCTGATGGAAAACATTTGGTGTTCTCGTCAAATCGTTTGAATGGCGGAACACATGATACGAATGTCTTCATTGCTGATTGGGTGAAATAGCCCGTCTAGATTGAAGATGCTTGTTAAAAACAGTCAAAAAATAATTTGTTTCCTTTTGTGAGTGGAAATTAGTGACCTGCGCATTACATTTGACGCATCCTAATACCTAACTCATGAACAGAATTACAAGAAACATTTTTTTCCTTTCAGGATTACTTATCTCTTGCATTGGTTCCGCACAGGAAATAAGCAAGGATCGCATCAAAAAAGATATTACCTATCTCGCTTCAGATAAACTGAATGGGCGCGGCACGGGATCAAAAGGAGAAGCCTTGGCTGCAAAATATAT